>JAJQEL010000002.1:0-1847 GCA_021201655.1 Erysipelotrichaceae bacterium
TAAATATGCCGAATTATTGCAACAATTAGCAGGTATTGCTGAAGTTGTAGGTAAAAAATTAGATTAGCTCACTATGTGAGCTTTTTAAATTTCATGATTTATGCTATAATGGTGGCATAAGGAGATGATCATATGGGTATATATTTGAATCCAGATAATCGAGCATTTACTAAATCATATAAAAATCCGTTGTATGTTGATAAATCATTACTTATTCAAAAAATGAATCGTTTTATTGACATTGATGATTGTTTTGTTTGTGTTGCAAGACCTAGAAGATTTGGTAAAAGTGTTGATGCTAATATGTTAACTGCTTATTATTCTAAAGGTTGCGATTCTTCTTCTTTATTTGATAATTTAAAAATATCACAAACTGATGATTATAAAGAACATCTTAATAATCATAATGTCATTTATCTTAATATGTTATATTTTTTTGAAGATTCTGATTCTGTGGAAGATATGAAGAGTTATATAAGAGATGATGTTGTAGATGAATTAAAAGAAGAGTATCATGTAGAATCAAATAGAAACACTTTACCATCAATACTTAGAAAAATATATAAAGAAACAAAAGATACTTTTATTTTTATAATTGACGAATGGGACTGTGTTTTAAGAGATAATAAATTTTCCCAAGAAGAAAGAAAGACTTACTTAAGATTTCTTAATTCTATTTTTAAAGATAGCATTTATATTTCACTTGTTTATATGACAGGAATTTTGCCTATAAAAAAATATGGGACACAAAGCAGTCTTAGTATGTTCAAAGAAATTACAATGATTAATCCTACACCTTTTGAAGAATTTATGGGATTTACAGAAGCTGAAGTAAAAGAATTGTGTAATAAGCATCAAATGGATTTCAGTGAATTGAAATCCTGGTATGATGGTTATCATATCGGTAATCTCTCGCTTTATAATCCTCGTTCTATTGTTTTTTCTATAAGTGATAGAAAATATGATAGTTATTGGACAAACACTGAAACTTACGAATCTTTGAAAATTTATTTTGATGAAAATATGGATGGTATAAAAGAAGGTATCATATCTTTGATAGCAGGAGAAGGTATTGTTATAGATCCACTATCTTTTGAAAATGATATGACTGTTTATAATTCCAAAGATGATATTTTTACTTTGCTAGTACATTTGGGTTATTTAGGATATAACTTAACGACAAGTGAAGTTTATATTCCAAATAGAGAAGTTAAAGCTCAGTTTGAAATTGCTCTTAAAGATAGTCATTGGAAAGAATTGGACAATGCAATTCAGAATTCAATAAATCTTCTTCATGCTACATGGAATATGGATGAAGAAAAAGTAGCATATTATATTGAAGAAGCTCATTTAGGTATTTCTCATTTGAAATATAATTGCGAAGAAGCTTTAGCCCATACTGTTGATATTGCTTATTTTGCAGCAAGAGGATATTATAAAAAGCTTATCGAATTACAAACAGGTAATGGTTTTTGTGATATTGCCTATATTCCTAAAACTGATAAGCCGGCATTATTAGTGGAACTTAAATGGCAGGATAATCCTGAAACGGCCATTAATCAGATAAAAAAGAAAAAGTATTATAAGGGTTTAGAAGACTATTATGATAATTTATTATTGGTTGGAATAACATATCAAAAAGATGTTAATAAAGATGATTACAAAGAACATTATTGTAAGATAGAAAAATATCATGTTAAAGAAATTTAAAAACCGCATAAGCGGTTTTTTAAATACATTTTGTTTTAATGTATAAATTTATAGACAATTAACAAAAATCAAGTCATTTTAACAATAAAAATAAGCCTATTATTCTAATATACTCAACAAATTGCTCATATTATGAG
>JAJQEL010000002.1:1857-6421 GCA_021201655.1 Erysipelotrichaceae bacterium
AACACAAATTATTAAATAAATTTTCTTAAAATAAGATAAAATATACTGAGAAAAAATTTATCAATTTAATATAAAATGCTTGACAAATTAACTTAACAAGGTGTAAAGTACAACTATAAAAGAGAAGGGGGTCGAGAAGGGGGTCGTTGTGTGTCTGTATTTTTAGCAAATTTATCAAAATTCATCTCCCGATTTAATACTGCGTTTGTCATGACGGTAGAGATATCTATTTTATCATTGATATTTGCAACTATTATTGGTATTGTTGTCGGAGTTATTAACACCTCAAAGGGAAAGTCAATTCCTATGAGAATATTAAGAGGTATTGGTAATATATATATTTTCATTATTCGTGGTACACCAATGCTGGTTCAGATCTTAATTATTTATTATGGTATTGCTTCAGCTTTAAGACCATTGATTGGTTTTAGCTGGCATAGTATTGGAGGAACTTTTACTGCTGGTGTTGTTGTGTGTTCATTGAATGCTGGGGCATATATGAGTGAAATTGTTAGAGGTGGTATTGAAGCGGTTGATCATGGACAAGTGGAAGCTTCAAGATCTTTAGGTCTTACCAGTACACAAACCATGACTTCAATTATTTTGCCACAGGCTTTAAGAACTATGATGCCTTCTATTATTAATCAGTTCATTATTACGATTAAAGATACTTCATTACTTTCAACTATTGGGGTAGCTGAATTAACAAATGCTGGTAAGATGATGGCATCTAATTGGTCTAGTCAAGTGTTACTATTGTATTGTACAATGGCTGTCTATTATTTGATTATTTGTTCATTATTAGCTCAAGCATCAAAATATGTAGAAAAGAGGATGTCATATGGCCGAAAATAAATTAAAAGTATCAGTCAAGAATTTGAAAAAAAGTTTTGGTGACTTAGAGGTATTAAAAGATATTAGTTTAGATATTTATGAAGGCGAAGTCGTTTGTATGATTGGTCCTTCTGGATCTGGTAAATCTACATTTTTAAGATGCTTAAATAGACTAGAAGATATTACTGGTGGATCTGTCATGATTGATGGTTATGATATTACTGATAAGAAGGTTAATATCAACAAAGTTAGAGAGAACATTGGTATGGTTTTCCAGCATTTTAACTTATTCCCACATAAAACTGTCAAAGAAAACATTATGCTGGCACCTGTGAAATTAAAGAAAATGAGCAAGGAAGAAGCCAGTGAAACCGCTGATAGTTTGCTTACAAGAGTTGGCTTATTAGATAAAAAAGATGCTTATCCAGATCAATTATCTGGTGGTCAAAAACAGCGTGTAGCCATTGCTAGATCTTTAGCAATGAATCCTGATATTATGTTGTTTGATGAACCTACCAGTGCCTTGGATCCAGAGATGGTTGGTGAAGTATTAACAGTTATGCAGGATTTAGCGAAGCAAGGTATGACAATGGTTGTCGTAACACATGAAATGGGCTTTGCGAGAGAAGTAGGTACAAAAGTCGTATTCATGGATAATGGATACATAGTTGAACAGGGTGATCCTTATGAAGTGATTAATCATCCTAAGGAACCAAGAACAATTGATTTCTTAAATAAAGTATTATAGGTATTGACACTTTTGTGTGAATATAAATTAAGGAGGAAGGAAAATGAAAAGATTATTAAAATTAGCCTTAGCAGGTTTATTGGCAGTTTCTTTAGTTGGTTGTAGCAGCAGTGATACTGACACAGATAGTGAGACAAAAACTTATATTATCGCTACAGATACAACTTATCCACCATTTGAAATGGAAGATGATGATGGTAATTTAGTTGGTATTGATATGGATCTTATTCGTGCCATTGCGGAAGATCAAGGATTTGAAATTGAAATTCAATCATTAGGTTTTGATGCTGCATGTACTGCTTTAGAATCTGGTGAAGCTGATGCTGTTATTGCAGGTATGACAATTACTGATGCTAGATCAGAAAAATATGATTTCTCTGATGAATATTATGAAACAGGTGTTACAATGGGTGTATTAGCTGATTCTGATATTGATTCTTATGAAGATTTAGAAGGTCAAGTAGTAGTTGCTAAAACTTCTACTACTGGTTTGGAATTCGCTCAATCTATCGAAGATGAATATGGTTTCACATTAGAAGTTGTTGAAGAATCTGCATTGATGTTTGAAAAAGTAAAATCTGGTGAAGCAGTTGCTTGTTTTGAAGATACTCCAGTTTTAAAATATCAAATTTCAATTGGTGAATTAGATTTCGCTACACCTTGTGGCAATGAAAATCCATCTTATTATGGCTTTGCAGTATTAAAAGGTGAAAATTCTGAATTATTAGAAATGTTCAACGCTGGTCTTGCTAACTTAAAAGAAAGCGGAGAATATGACGAAATCTTAGCAGCTTACGAATAAAATTGTTAAAGGATCAGCAATGATCCTTTTTATTTTCTTCTCATAAGTATCGATTTATGCTAAAATGTATGTAAATGGGGAGGGAAATTATGGGAAAATTAATTCGTAGAATCAGACGTTCGCAGATATTATATGTATTAGTTATTATGGTATTGATAGCAGTGTTAGGTTTTCTTATTTATATATATCTTGAAGCAGAGCCAGTTGAAGATGATTCTATAGAACTCGTATTACAAAGTGAATCGATAACTATAGAATATGGAGAAAGTATTTCTTCAGAGGCTTCTGATTATTTAGATGCTTCAAAAGTTGATGAAGAAGTTATTGAAGCAACAACTGTATCTAGTGATGCAACCTATGAAACTTATGAAACAGTTGATGAAAATGGTGAAGCGACAACAGGAACATATGATTATCCTGCTGTTGGTGAATATACAATTACATTGACTTATGAAGATGTCAAAGCAACAGTAACTTTAATTGTTGTAGATACAACAGCTCCTGAATTTATTAATTTAGAAGATGAATATGAATTATCTGATGGTGAAACATTGGATGTCAGTCAATTCTCAGCAAAGGATTTTTCAACGATAACGATTACATTAAATGACGACGACGTTGATTATCAAACAGCAGGCACTTATACAGCTACTTTAAAAGCTGTTGATATATATGATAATGAGACAACTGTTGAAATTAAAGTCATTATCATTATAGAAGAAGAGGAAGAGGTAGAGGAGGAAGAAGAAGAGGAAGAAGAAACAACTTCTACAACATCTAGTTCAACAAGTGCTAATAGTAGTTCATCAAGCAGCTCTAGTTCATCTAGTAGTTCTAGTGGAACATCAAGTTCTGGAAGTGGTACAAGTTCAGATGATAGTTCTACAAGTGATGGAGATAGTAATATAGATGATTCAAGTTCAAGTGATGAATCTGATTCTACTAGTGAAAATGAAGGAGATACTGGTGGATCAATAGATGGTGAGACTAATAATGGAACTGACGATTCAACCTCAGAAGAATAAGCGAAAGAATACAGATAAAATCTAAATTACATATTGCAAAAAATAAAAATAAGTGTATAATAATAATTGAAAAGGAACTACAGATAATGCAGTTATTCCAAATTAAATAAAATTTGATAAGAAATAACCGACACAAATTTGGCTAGATGGTCGGTTATTTTTTGTTCTGTAATAATGTTATAAGAGCTATAATGCAACTTATGAGGGTACAAAGCATAATCACAAATTGTATTAGTAAGCCAAATGTTACCATATGGTACCTCTGCTAGCCTATTATTTCCCTAAAGATTACTGTCCAAAGACGCTCACTTTTCTTTGAAAGATCAAAACAATGAATAACCGCCATTACCTTTTCATTGTGGTTCCATATTTATATTATAGCAAATAATACACAAATTAGCAAATAATAAATTAATTATAAGCATATAAATATTTATATCTGAAAATAATAGAAAATTTTAGATAATGTTATATTAAGAAAAGGAATAATTTAGATAATTAGTATATTTAATTTTTAGTTAATTTTTTTTGTTAGCCAAATTTGAAAATTGTTGACAAACAAGAGATTTAAGCATAAAATAAACACATAGAACTACTGATATAAATACAGTGAAAAGAAGCGTAGACTATTTGAGTAAGCGTAGAGAGTTTCTGGCTGGTGTAAAGAAATATTACGATATAGTTGAATTCATCTTGGAGTAGACGGCTGAAATAAAAGTAGGCTTGTCCGGGAATGCCCGTTAAAGCATCAGAGTATGAACCTAGATAGTAGGCGTACTTAATGAGGTCTATATAGTAATATATAGATGAACTAAGGTGGTAACACGAAGATTATATCTCTCGTCCTTATAGGATGAGAGATTTTTTATTTATACAGTAGAATAATGAAAAAAGGAGAATATATTATGATTATTGTATTTAAACAAAAGACAAGTGATGAAGATGTCAACAAGGTTGCTAAGCATGTGGAGAATTTAGGATTGTCTACGCATATTGTAGTAGGGCAGGAACAGACTATTTGTGGTATTATTGGTGATACGACAAAAGTTGATCCTAAATCTTTAGAGGTTTCACCTGTGGTTGAAAAGGTGATGAAGGTAAGTGAACCTTATAAATTAGCGAATCGTGCTTTTCATCCTGATGATTCTATTATTG
>JAJQEL010000020.1 GCA_021201655.1 Erysipelotrichaceae bacterium
AATCTTTTCTGATTTTTTATACTTATTGCAACCCTCTAACTGTTTAAAATGAGATTATAACACATTTCAATTTCTTTTCCATCATTTTTGAAAAGAAATTTAAATCGCTTACATTTTCTATCTATATATCACACTTTTTTTATAAAAATTATTTATTTTATTAAAAAAAGAGAAGTTTTCACTCCTCTTATACTTGTGGCAATGCACCTGATTTTTGGGCAACAACTAAAAACTTATGTGTTGTAAGATCAAAATAATGTTGTTCTCGAATCGCTTTCATAGCATTGATATAGAATACCTGATATTTATTGATATCTGCTAATTCTGGAGATACTTCCATAAAATAAGTATAAATAGCTTCAACACTATTAAAACGAATTGTTCCATAATCATCAATTTTTTCAATAATATGCATACCTAATTCCTCTAAAGACTGGGCACAGGTATAAGCATCCCATGTTTTCTTAAGTTTAAAAGGCATATACATTTGGACAAATTCTTTTAAATTAGCGGTACCATTTTGATTCACAATATAATAACCATTATTTTTTAATACACGATTGACTTCTTCTTTAGTATAAGTACAGTTTTTACAAAAGACAATATCTAACTTATTATCTTTAAATGGCATTTGTCCTGAAGCTGTTAATTGGGTCACTTTAAATGTTGGATCTTCAGGATATTTATATTTTAAAGTATCACTTTCACTATAAGGTTCTAAAACAAATGTTGCTTCCCCCTTAGGTGTAAATTCATAAGCTGTTTTGCCTTGATCAGCTGTAATAAAAGCAACATGATCAGTTGGTTTTATATAGTGCCTTAAATAATCTAATTCATCATAGCGAGGTGATGATGTAACATAAGAGTAATCTTCAACTTCGACAACTTCTGATAATCTTTCTAATTCTTTTTTCATATATTGAGCTTCTTCAATTTGTTTAGCGCATCTTTTTTTTGCATATAATAATGTAAGATATTGCACAATAGCATCAGCAACAATACCCAAAGCAATAAACAAAATCAAATAAAAGACCCATGAAAAAGTCAAAGAAATACCCATTGCAAAACCATAACATAAAGCACAAATAAATGCCATATAACCTGTACGATTATAATTAAATGGCCTATCTAAAGATAAATACCAATTCATATTATTATCTTTATCTATCTTACGTTTTTGAAATTCAAAGATGATTAATTGAATCACCAGCAAAAAACCAATAAACCATAACAAATACAAAAATAAATACATTACTTAATTCTCCTATTCTATTTCTTCTCCATCAATAGTGTAATAAGTATTATCAACCACAAAATATCCTTTTGGATTTAAAATAACATTACCTTCATGTGAGAAAACTTCTTCCATATCAGAACCTGAGTCATAAACATAAGTTCTACCATTTTTAATTAAAAGTAAATATATAGTATTATTCACTTCTACAATACAATTTTCTGGAAGCTCTGTATATTCCTGAGCAAAAACTTCTTCGCCATTAGAATTAACAACCCCAAAAATTCCACTATCATTATATACCGCATAATATGAACTGCCTATGTACTTGATAGAATAATATGTTGATTTTGTCAATTGATTTCCATCACTGTCAATTAAAACATAACTATTATCATTTCTTTGTACAATAGCACAGCCATTTTCATCAAAAGCCTCTGCTGATAAATAATATGTATCAATAGCCTGATTACCTTCAAAATCATAATAAGTATATCCTTGATCTTTCACATAAACAGGGTAAATCATACTATTTAATTCACTTACAACAGGATTTAATTGCATATCTACCAAGACATCAGTAATGGTTGTGTCACCACTATAAATTGTATGAGGTCCATAGACACTACTACTTCTTTGTAAATAAATACTACTAGAATAATAATAAGAAGTTAATTCTATTAAATCATGACTTACAGAATAAATATAAGTTGTATTTTCAGCTAACAATATAGCATTGCTCTTAGAGTCAAAATATGCTGATTCAATTTTTTGATTAAATTGATAATATGTCTCATTTGTCATATCAACATAAATAACACTTTCATTATCCTTATCATTTAAAATAACACCTAAATCATTCGTTGCTACAATACTATATTGACCACTATCTTCAATTATTAAATCAAAGTTAGCTGTTTCTTCAATATCATCCGTATAATAGAATTTTATAAAATCGCCAAAACTTATTAATACATATTGACCATCACTGCTTTGTCTTACATAGCTTACCCTATCAGTACCTGAATATAAAGTTTCACCATCTTTATATAAAACAGTATAAGTATCATTTTCTAAAATAACTGGTAAATCACTTTGCATAATTTGAATATCTTCACTAGCACTATACAATACTTCACCTTCACTATTTAAAATATCTAAATTATCAGTTAAATAACCTGTTCTATCTTCTATTTCATCTGTTGTTTCTTCACTATCTATATCTTCACTATCTGTATCTTCACTATCAACAGTTGCTTCTTCTGACATATCATTATAACCATAGAACATAGAATTAATACTTTCTATCTCACTATAAGTTCCTGGTTCAATAATACTATTACCAGAATCATCAATAACACCTAATTGCTCATTTGTATCAGCGATTATATAACCAACATTAACTTCTTTATAATAAGTGTAGTCATTTTCCGTAATTTGTTTTCCTTCTGTATTATATAAAGCATAAGTTTCATTATCCCTAGTAAGCATAAAAGTTGTAACAGTCTTATTTTGTGAACAGCCACATAACATAGCCATTGCCATAACAAATACTAATATTTTTTTCATAATCTTTCCTTTCTATAAATATTTATATAAATTGTATAAATGATAATATAACATTAGAAGAATTCTTCTAATGTTTAAAGTATAGCACAAATGAAATTCATTATCATTGTTTTTTTAATGAATTGATTTATAATTATCTTGAGGTGATAAGATGAATGAAACATTAAAAGTTATTGAATCTCGATATAGCTGTCGTGATTATGAAAGTCAACCAATAACCAAAGAAGAATTAAAAATAATTTTAAATGCAGGATTACTTGCTCCAAGTGCTATGAATAGTCAAGTTGATGAGGCGTTTGCAATCATGAATATTGATTTAATTGATGAATTAGCATTAGCAATTAATGAGGCTTTTAAACAATTAGATATTAAAAAGCCTGATCATTATTATTGTACTTATCATGCACCTACATTAGTCATAGTAAGTGGTCCAAGAGATTATACAAGACTCAAGGAAGATGGTAGTTGTATGTTGGAAAATATGTTCCTGGCTGCGGAAAGTCTTAATATTGGATCTTGTTGGATTAATCAATTAAGAGATACTCAGGATTTACCAAATGTCCGCAAAGTTTTATCAAAGATTGGTATCCCTGAAAATCATAAGATTGTTGGCTGTGCAGCTTTAGGTTATTCTAAAAAACGTGTAAAGCCAAAACCAAAAAAAGAAAGCAGAATTCATATTATAAAATAAAAAGGAATCAATGATTCCTTTTTGTTAAGCGATTGTTAAAGGTTCTTCGTTACCAGTAACTTCTCCTGTTTTAGATGTTGCAACATAATATACAGCATTTTCTTCAGGTTTATAGTATACCTCTAAAGTATCGATTGTATTCATTTTAATATTTTGAGCTTTTAAAGCTTCTTTTACTTTCTTTTCGATATCTTTTGTTTCAACACTTGTATTATTAAATTGAACTTGAATTGTAGTTTTCATGTATTTTACCTCCTTAATTTCTTGATAAATGAAAGAATTTCATTCGTCCTTTCAATTTACATTGCCTAATATAACAGATTTTCCTCATGATTACAAACTTTATTCAAATATTTTTGAGAAAAATATTTTCTTTTTCAGAAAAATTTGGAAAATCGGATAAAATTTTCATCATATAACTAAATTTTATTGATTATTGGTTGTTTTTTAACGATTTTTATATATGTTATATAACCAATAACTTCAAATATCATACCAATAATAATATCTAAAATAATGGTTACTAATATGGAAGCATTGACTACAAACATTGGTATCATGAAAAAACTACTCAACAATGAAACTTCATAATAATTATTCGCATAGCTATGTATTTCTAAACCTAAACATATCATTTCTGCTAAAATGAGCATTACAATACTCATAATAATACATATCAAAATACCCTTTTTATTGAGTCCTGATTGTATTATTTCATAACCTATCAAACATCCCCAAATAATGATAAAACCACACCATGAAGGAAATATTCCTAGTTGTGACATAGCTATCCATAATATAACACCTGTAAGTGTTCCAATAAATGCTGTTAATATCTTTTTCATCAAATCACCAAAGCAATCATAACATATATGCATGTACAAAAAAAGTGGAGAATTCCACTTTTCACTATGCCTTAGATTTTTTCTTTTTAATATAGAAATATGCACCTGTTGCACCAATCATTGCAACAACTGGTAAGATAATATAGCTATCATCACTTGTTTTACATTTGAAACAGTACTTTGTGTTGTATCTGCACTTGTTGTATCAGTTGTAGTATCAAGAGTTGTAGATGTATCTGTGTCTGTTGTGTCACTTGGTGTTGTTGTCGTATCACTTGATGTTGTTGTATCTGTACTGTCATCAGAATTAACATATATTAATTCACCAGTTTCTGTGTCTCTTTGATAGTTTTCGAAGAATGCCCATAAATATGCAGCTTCAGGTTTATAATTCCAATGTGCTTGGTCTTTAATAGCTGCAAATTTCATAATGACACCATTATCATTAGATAATGTTCCTTCTAATGTATCCTTCACACCTAAAGTAATCCATTGTTCATCATCTAATTCAATACCATAATATTCATTGAGACTCATATCATAAGTTTCTGATACTTCTAAACCATTAATCTTTTGATATGACTGAATAAATGAGAACATAGCAACATCAGAGTCAACCATTTGTAAATAAAGATTTTCCCCAACTTGATAACTATTTGTACTAGAGCCATCAACTGGAATCATACCAAAGAAATCATGATCACCACAAATATACATATAAGCAACATCACCACCATCATATGTTTCTGCAATTTCTGCTAATTCTTCTTTATCTAAACCAGGGGCACTAACAGCTCCAACAGCTGCAAATACATCACTATATTTAGCGCCATATAATGAAGAGGCACTACCACCTGCAGATAAACCGGTAATATAAATTCTAGATGTATCAATTTGTGGATATTTTTCTTCTAACATTTCAATCCATTCAATCAACTTATCGCCTTCTAAACCATCACAATTAAAGAAATTAGGACCTGGTTCACCAGTTGAAGAATCATAAACAATATCTTGCCATTCAGGTGCAACTACAATAATATTTTCTTCAGCAGCTAATTCTACCCAACCTGTTGTTTCACCTTGAATTCTTGCATCATTACCATTACCATGTAAAGTAACTACTAATGGTACACTACCATCTTCCATATCCATTGTAGCTTCAGGAACATATTCAAACCATGTATATTCACCTTCACCATTTAATGGTTCAGAATAATATGTATTATAAATAATACCTAATGCATCATAATCAGCAATACCAATTAATAAATAAGGATCAGTTTGTGTAGTAGCTGAAGACATATAAAATTCTGTTGTTTCATTGTGTTGGCGATAATTTTTAGAAAAGATATTATCCCAAGCATTAGCAAATGCTTCTGCTAAAGTAGCATCACTACCAACTACAACTCTTTGAAGTGAATCATCACTATTTTCATAAACATTTTCAGATACTTCTGTGGCATCATTGGCTTGAATATAGTAATCAATAGCTATTTGTGTTGCATTGCTTAAATAAGCTGGCACTGCCACATTATAGTCCAAGCCTTCATCCATTTCGCCACCATAAGTCATAATACCAGCAATGGCATAACATTCCTGTGAAATGTAATTATTAACAAAAGTAGCTCCATCATCAACACCAATAACTTTGGCATTAGAAACTGCTGCTCCTAAAGTTTCAATAAATGCATCAGCATCTTCTTGATCATAACTTTTACCATTGATTGGAGTAATAACTTTTACAGTTGCAGCCCAATATTGTAAGTTTTCAACAATTCCTAAACCACTTAATAAGGTTTCAGCTCCTGCTTCATTTAAAACACCACCAAAAACATAATATATTGGTGTAATTGTTGATGAATAATCAGAAGTATAACCATCATCAGCGGCGTCATAAGAATAAATTGTGTCACTTTCCTGCGTTAAATCAATTGTTGTAGAAACTTCTTCAGTTTCATCAGTTTCTACAGCTTTAGCAGGTATTACATTCATCATTGAAAATACCATTGTAAAAACAATCATTATAGTGATATGATTCTCTAAAGTGAACAAAATAAATAATTAAAAGTTCACTAAGG
>JAJQEL010000007.1 GCA_021201655.1 Erysipelotrichaceae bacterium
GGAAATTCTATTATCAAAATTTCCTCTTTTCCATTTCTTAAATTGACGACATTGAATCTTGATGAGTTCTTTATGGTAAGAATAGGATCATTAATTGATCAAATGTTATTCTATCCTACTTTAAAAGACAATAAAACAAACATGACGGGGTTAGAACAAATGCGTGCTTGTTTTAAAAAGATTAATTACTTGAATAAGAAGAAAGATACTATCTATAGTAATGTAATGGGTGAATTAGAAAAATTTGGTATTGGTATAGTGAATTATACAGATATCAAAAGTAAGGAAAATCGTAAATATTTAGAAGCATATTTTAAAAGAGAAGTTTTACCATTAACATCACCACAGGTTGTATCTAAAAGACAACCTTTCCCATTTTTGAACAATCGTGAATTGTATATTGTGGTACAATTGGAATCTAAAAAAGGGAATCGTAAAATGGGGATTGTTTCATGTGCAAATGCAATGAGTGAACGTTTGATTACAGTTCCAGGTATGCAGGGGGAATTTGTGCTTGTTGAAGATATTATTATGAATAATCTATCTAAGATTTTTACAAAGTATACAATTAAGAATGCATCATTTATTAGAGTAACAAGGAGTGCTGATATTGAAGAGGATGATCATTCTTTAGTAGGTCATGATGATTATCGTGAAATGATGGAAACATTGATTAAGAAAAGAAGAAAGTTATTACCAATTCGTTTGGAAATGTCACCAGGACTTGAGGAATTAGAAGTGTTGATGTTGATGAATTTCTTGAATATTAAAAAGAATCAGGTATTCATTAGTCAATCTCCATTGGATTTAAAATTCTTAAGTGAATTAAGAGATAATCTAAAGATGGTACATCCAGAATTGTTCTATAAGACATTATATCCAAAGAATAGTCCAATGGTTGCCAATGCAGTACCAATGATTAAACAAATTCAAAAGCATGATATCTTTTTAGCATATCCTTTTGATTCTATGTCACCATTTTTAAGATTATTAGATGAGGCTGCAGTGGATAGTAAAGTTGCTAGTATTAAGATGACTTTATATCGTGTGGCTAAGAATTCTAAAGTTGTTAAGTCTTTGATTACAGCCGCTGAAAATGGTAAGGAAGTTGTTGTATTGGTTGAATTAAGAGCCCGTTTTGATGAAGAGAATAATATTGGCTGGTCTAAGCGTTTGGAAGAGGCTGGAGCTCGTGTTATTTATGGTTTGGAAGGCTTAAAGGTTCACTCAAAATTGTGTTTGATTACTTATAAGACGGATGAAAAAGTAGAATATATTTCTCAGGTCGGTACAGGTAATTATAATGAAAATACAGCAAGACAATATACGGATATGGCTTTAATGACTTCTAATCAAGACATTGGAATTGAAATCAATGATGTCTTCAATCATTTATGTTTAGGTGAAACAATGCAGGAAACACATCAATTAATGGTTGCACCAAATTGTATGTTGACAAAAATCTTTGAATTAATTGATGAACAGATTGCTTTAGCCAAAGAAGGTAAAGAAGCTTATATTGGTTTTAAGTGTAATTCTGTTACGAGTCGTAAGATGATTGATAAATTGGTAGAGGCATCACAGGCTGGTGTGAAGATTGAAATGGTTGTAAGAGGTATTTGTTGTATTATACCTGGAGTAGAAGGTTATACAGAGAATATTCGTGTTATTTCTATAGTTGGTCGCTATCTAGAACATTCACGTATTTATATATTTGGTTTAGGAGAAAGTCAAAGAGTTTATATTTCTTCAGCGGATTTAATGACGAGAAATCTAGAGAAACGTGTTGAAGTGGCAATACCGATTTATGATGAAGAAATTAAGAAGATTATTATCTATATGTTTAATACAATGTTAAAAGATAATGTTAAAGCTATGGAACTTAGAAGTGATGGTACTTATAAGAGAGTAAAGGGTAGTAAGAAAGAACCTTTGAATAGTCAGGAGTTCTTCTTTAAAAAATTAAAAATCAACTAGAAGGAGAAGAGTAAGATGAGAGTTGGTATGTTAACAAGTGGTGGAGATTGTCAAGCTTTAAATGCAACAATGAGAGGGATTGCCTTAACGTTGTATAAACAAGTCAAAGATATCGAAATCATAGGCTTTAAGTATGGTTACAAAGGATTAATGTATGAAGATTATGTAGAGATGACACCTGATGATTTTAAGGATATTCTCAATAAAGGTGGAACTATCTTAGGTACTTCTAGATGTCCATTTAAGAAGATGCGTGTTATTGAAGATGGCTTTGATAAAGTAGCTGCTATGACAAAAACATATAAGAAATTAAAATTAGATTGCTTATTTGTTTTAGGTGGTAATGGTTCATTAAAGTCTGCTAATATGTTAGCTGAAGAAGGATGCAATGTTATTGGTTTACCAAAAACAATTGATAATGATACTTGGGGTACAGATTATACTTTTGGTTATCAATCAGCTATTAATATTGCAACTAATTATTTAGATCAAATTCAAACAACAGCTGAAAGTCATAATCGTGTGTTTGTTGTTGAAATTATGGGTCATAAAGTAGGACATATTTGTTTATCTGCTGGTATTGCTGCAGGAGCTGATGTTATTTTATTACCTGAAATTCCATATGATATTAAACAAATTGCTAAGGTTGTTAAAAAGAATGTGAAAAAAGGTAAGAATTACACAGTTATTGCTTGTGCTGAAGGCGCTATTTCTAAAGAGGAAGCTAAGTTATCTAAGAAACAATATAAGTTAAAACTAGCTGCTAGAGAAGGACATTCTGTTATTGTTGAAATAGCGAATGAATTAGCACACTATGTAGATAGTGAAATTCGTGTTTCTGCGGCAGGACATGCACAACGTGGTGGTGAACCTTGTCCATATGATAGATTGATGGCTACACGTTTTGGTATGATGGCTGCTGAACTTCTATTAGAAGGTAAGTTTGGTGAACTTGTGGTATTAAAAGAAAGTGTTGTTACTTCTATTCCATTATCAGAAACAGCTGGTAAGTTAAAATACGTTGATGTTGATGGTGAAATGGTTCAAAATGCAATGCGTATGGGTATTTCATTTGGTGTGAAAAATTAAATAATTTGTTGTTGAGATTCCTCGAAGAGAGGAATCTTTTTTATTGAAAAGTTTATATTTTTATGTCGAAAATATATTGAAAAGTGGTATAATATTTGCTAAAAATAAATTGAAAAGTCAGAATTGAGGTGATGATATGCTACAAAGAAAAATCACATCGTTGATTGAATAACATCTACAATCAAGCAATGATAGAATTCTCTTAGTTGATGGAGCTAGACAAGTTGGAAAGACTTATATTATACGTTATGTTGGACAACGATTATTTGAAAACTTCATAGAAATTAATATGTTGGAAGATTCTTTGTCTAATCAGCTTTTTTCACATACAAAGACAGTAGAAGATTTTTATTTGCAAGTAAGCATGCTCGCAGGTAATAAGATGAAAGAAAAGGATAATACTTTAATATTTATCGACGAAATACAAGCTTATCCATATCTGTTAACATTATTAAAGTTCTTGGCTCAAGATGATCGCTTTACTTTTATAGCCGCTGGATCATCATTAAGTATGGCATTATCACAAACAACTTCTATACCGATGGGTAGTATTCGAAAAGTGAGAATGTTTCCACTTGATTTTGAAGAATTTTTATATGCCAATGGTATGAATGAATTAGTCATTCATTCAATGCGTACAAAGTTTGAAAGATTAGAATCTTTAGACCAACCTATGCACGATAAAATGATGGACTTATTTAAGAAATATTTACTTGTTGGTGGTATGCCTAGTGCTGTGAATAGTTATATTGAAGAAAAAAATATACAAATGGTAAGAGAAATACAAAATGAAATACATGAATATTATGGTATAGATGCTTCTAAATATGATGAAGATAATAAATTAAAAATAAGAAGAATATATGATCTTATACCATCTAATATGGAAAATAAGAAAAAACGTGTAAGAGCACAAAGTATAGAAAACAAGAGAGGTAAAACCTTTTTAGATTATAGTGATGAGTTTGAATATCTTATTAGTGCAGGCATTGCTTTAAATGTACAAGCTATTTCTAATCCTGGTTTTCCTCTTATTGAATCATCAGGTAAAAATCTGTTGAAATTATATTTGAATGATGTTGGTATATTGACAAGTATTCTTTATGGATATAATATTCGTGCCATTTTAGATGATCAAAAAAGTATTAATTTAGGATCAGTTTATGAAACTGTGGTGGCTAGTGAACTGATAGCTCATGGACATAAATTGTTTTATTATGATAATCGTAAAAAAGGTGAAGTGGATTTTTTAATTGATAATTACGATAGTCTTTCCGTAGTACCTATTGAAGTGAAATCTGGTAAAGATTATACAGTTCATAGTGCTTTAAATCATTTTATTGATAATGATGATTATCATATTCAAAAAGCTTTTGTTGTATCAAATGAAAGAGATGTTTATAGTAAAGGAAAAATCACTTATATACCTATATATGACATAATGTTTTTTAGTAAGTATTAAAAAACATTATCATTTTGGTTTGTTTCACTTTATTTTTTGTTTATATTTCGGTATAATTTAGATATAAATGCGGAGGTAATTTAAAATGAAAAAAAGACCTATAGTTTTATGTATTATGGATGGTTATGGATTAACTGATAGAGTTGATGGCAACGCAGTTTATTTAGCCAATACACCTAACTTAGATGATTTAATGGAATTATATCCTACTACTCAATTAGATGCGAGTGGAGAACCAGTAGGACTTCCTGATGGACAAATGGGGAACAGTGAAGTAGGACATATGAATATTGGTGCTGGACGTGTTGTTTATCAATCATTGACATTAATCAATAAAGCTGTTAGAGATGGTACATTCTATGAAAATGAATCATTCTTAAAAGCAATTAACCATGCTAAAGAAAATAATTCTAAATTACATATTTGGGGATTATTATCAAATGGTGGTGTGCATTCATCTAATGAACATATTTATGCTTTATTAAAATTAGCAAAAGATCAAGGCTTAGAAAAAGTATATGTTCATGCATTCTTAGATGGACGTGACGTTGTGCCAGATAGTGGTGCTGATTTTGTTCAAGAATTAGTTGACAAAATGGCTGAAATTGGTGTTGGTGAAGTTGGTTCTATTTCTGGTAGATATTATGCTATGGACAGAGATAAGAGAATGGAACGTGTTGAATTAGCTTATAATGCATTAGTAGCTAAGAGTGGCGATACATTTAGTGATCCAGTTCAATTCGTTAAAGATTCTTATGCTAAAGAAGTTTATGATGAATTCGTTATCCCTGGATATAATCCAGATGTTAATGGTGGTATTGAAGATAATGATGCTATTATCTTTGCTAACTTTAGACCTGATAGAGCTATTCAAATGTCTAATGTATTCACTGCTGATGTTTATGACTTCAAGCCAGCTGATAAACCACAAAATATCTTCTTTGTATGTATGATGCGTTATGCTGATACAGTAAATGGTGAAATTGCATTCCATTCATTAGATTTATCTAATACTTTAGGAGATTATTTATCAGAAAAAGGATTAAAACAATTAAGAATTGCAGAAACTGAAAAATATGCCCATGTAACATTCTTTATGGATGGTGGTGTCGATAAACAAATTGAAGGTGCAACTCGTGTATTGATTAATTCACCAAAAGTAGCAACTTATGACTTACAACCAGAAATGAGTGCATATGAAGTTAAAGATGCATTACTTGCTGAATTAGATAAAGATGAATATGATGTTGTTATTGTAAACTTCGCTAACTGTGATATGGTTGGACATACTGGTATCATTCCTGCAGCTATTAAAGCAGTTTCTGTTGTTGATGAATGTGTTGGTGAAGTATATCAAAAAGTTCTTGAATTAGGTGGAACAATGTTGATTACAGCTGATCATGGTAATAGTGAAAGATTATTAGATGAAGATGGCAATCCATTTACAGCTCATACAACAAACCCTGTACCTTTAATTGTAACAAACACTCATGTACAATTAAAAGAAGGTGGCAAACTTGGTGATTTAGCACCTACAATCTTACAATTATTAGGTTTACCAATTCCTAAAGAAATGACGGGCGAAAGCTTATTGAAATAATCTATGAGAAGGCGTAAAGCCTTCTTTCTTTTTGCTATAAATCATTACATGTAGCGAATATTGTGATATACTAAATTTGATAATTTATAATAATAGATAGATATTTCCTTTAATGATGAATTAGAGAAAGGACTTGATAGTATGTGTGATTTAGGTTTTCAGCAATCTTGTATTAAATATAAGGCTTCTCTTGAGACGTTAATGAATAAAACTTCATGGCCATTAGAAGAAGCA
>JAJQEL010000111.1:0-813 GCA_021201655.1 Erysipelotrichaceae bacterium
TCTAATCTTTTTTCTATTTCAACAATTTTTTTCCATAAATCTATCAAATTTTCTCTATTATAATAGTTTTTATCAATCCTATCTTTTATATTAATTTTTTTATTTTCAATACACATACCATCTTTAAAAAAAGATTGCATTAATAATAAAGAATTCAAATAATCTTGAGCACTAGCTATATTTTTATTGTTCAAAGTAATATTAAATTTAATTTCTATTTCTTTTGAATTTTTCATATCAGTATCAATAATTAAATCCATAATAAGTTTTTCATTTTCATCAATAACATATTTTCTTTTATATAAACTTTCAATAGGCTTTCTAACAAATGTAAAATCAAATGATTCTTTCCCATTACCAATATTTAAGACTATTCTTTCATTCATTTTCATAGGAAACATAATAATCTTCTCACTAATAATTTCTGCTGGGATTTTTTTTGAAATAAAAAGATCTTTATCATCAACTTCAATATTATCAACTAATTGCCTATAATTTTCCAATTTTTCAAATACAATTTCTTTTTGGGCATTATAAGAATATTCCAATATTTCTTTAAATGTCATTTTTTTCTTGTTACAAATATTTTCTATATCTTCAATATTCGTGACTTTTATATTTTCGATAGTCATTTTTACAGTTTCTTTAGGAACCATTCTATAATAATTACCATCAGCTGATAATCTATATTCAATTTTATTGTCATATTTCTCTGCGATCGTATCTAATACTTTTTGACTTAAAAATCCATTTTCATAATTTTGATTTTTAAAATTTTTTAAAAAGTCAGCCATTTAAAAATCACCCTCCATT
>JAJQEL010000111.1:823-19074 GCA_021201655.1 Erysipelotrichaceae bacterium
CACATATTTTCGAAATCAAATAGTTTTTTTCTTCCTGCGAACATTCAAGTTTTTCAATAACTTTAATTAATGATTTCCTATTTGAAGATTTTTTAACAAATAAATACTTTATATCTTTATAATCAAAATTTAAACAATATCCTTCTTTTTTAATAGTTGCATTGTATAGCTCCAAAACGTCTGGATTATCTATTGTATCATCTATTATTATTTCACTAAATTCAGGACAATTTATATTAGGAACAAATCGCCATTCTTTTTCATCAGTGAAATCTTTTAATTTCTTTGTTTTAGGATCAAGACCCATGATAGGTTTCATATATTTAAATGTATGATTAATGAGTTCAGCCATATTAATTAAAATTTCATCATTTGCAACATATGCCATAGCAGCTTCATAAGTGGTTTTAAATGAAGTTTTAAATTCAGAATCAATATTATAATAAATTACGGGTTGCAATCCGTTTTTTATTCCCCATTCCTTTTTTAATCCAATGCAATAATTTCCGTATTCATTTCTATGATTGTTGACTAAATGCAAAGGAATATTACAAAAACATTTCATAGCTATTGTTATACTTTTTATATCCAAATCTAAATTAGATATATCCTCTTTGCAAAATCTAGGATATATTTTCTTATCATTTAATATTTCTTTTAAAAACTTTTGTTTATTCATAAAGTGAAAAAAAGTATTTGCACTCTGTTCTGATAAAGGATATTCAATTATCTCATTAACTTTTGATGGATTATTTAGTAACATATTATTTGATTCTTTTTTCATGATATATTTCTATTCCTTTTTGATATAAAATTAATTTTATACATTGTATTCAAATACAAATGTCATTTCTAAAATAAAGAAACTTGTCGAAATAATTATATTCTAAACTATCGTGAAAATCAATTAATTTAAATTTAACACTAAAGATACCATTAATGTTCCACCTATTAATGCTATATTTATATTCGTAAAATCCTGATTAATACTCTCAGTTGTTTTATTATCTGTTGTATTTGATTCATCATTTTCACTATTTCAGTCACAAGCTTCAAAAGCAAACATATCAATCCTGCAACAAAAAAAAGACAGGATAACCTGTCTTAATCTTCTGTAGGATGTCTATCTCCTAATAAATAATCTTCTACATGATCAAATACATACTCTATTGATAAAGGTTTTCTTCCTGTAAGTGAAGAAAAGTCACTTACTGGTACATCTAGATATCCTTCAGTCACTGTTGTTCCAAAAGTCACCATACCTTCAGATGTTGCTTGAATAGGACTCTTAGAGAAATCTCCATCAGTATTTCTTGGTACACCTATAGAGTCAAAGTATTCATATAATTGTTCATCAGTTAGTTTGGTATACGTTATATGGTTACCTGTTGCTTTATTACCTATTTTCAGGAAATCTGCATATGACAGTGGATCTTTTCCATTAATATTCAATACAGCTCTATGCAATAGTTTATTATTTAAAGCACAAGCAGCTGCATAAGCACAATCTTTTCGAGATATAAACCAAACTCTACCATCACCCATATTTTTAGAAATAGTCGTTTCATTAGCTTCAACAGCTCTTAAATAATCACTTGTAAAAGCTTCTACAAATAAAGAATTACGTAAGAAAATATAATCTAAAGGGCTATTTTGAATAATAGCTTCAGTATAAGAATGATCAACATTTTCAATACTTGGATTAAAAGGATGAGCTGCTGATAATACAGATGTATAAACGATTTGTTTCGCATTAGCTCTCACACAGGCATCAACAGCATTCTTATGAGCAGTTCTTCTTTTTTCACCTACAAAAGGCATGGATATAAGAAGAACCTTATCAGCATTATTAAATATCTTTTCTAATCCTTCTACGTCATTAAAATTCGCTTGAGCTACTTTGATACCCATTTCTTTATATTTATCTAATTTATCTAATTTTGGAGCTGTAAATACCAAATCATCCATTGATACAAGATCTAATATATAATCAGCTACTAAACTTCCAAAATTACCATCTACACCATTAACAACAATCTTCATGGTTTCACCTTAATCATCAGTACTATTACGTTGACCAACTTGATAATCATTAGCATTTTCAAACATATATGAAACACTTCTTGGTTTATCACCAGTTAGCCATTCAAATACATTAGTATGTGTAGACATCTTTTCCAAACGAATAGCTCTAGCAAAAGTCACCATACCATCTGAAGAATATGGAGCCACTGAATCTTCTTCAAAATGGCCATCAGTATTTCTTGGTACACCTATAGCATCAAAAGCTGCATATGTTTCTTCTTCAGTAACATTATTAATACCAATATTTAATCCAGTTGCTTTATTACCTGCATCCACAAATTCTTGTAAAGTCATTGATTCTAAACCATTAATATTTAATGTAGCATAATGTAAATCATCTCTTACTAATGCATACATTGCTGCTTTGGCACAATCTCTTCTTGAAATATAAGCCATATGACCTTCACCCTGGCAACTAGTCATCATATTTCCAGTATCCTGTGCGGCAAAGTAACTTGTAATCATTGCTTCAGCATATTGAGAATTTCTCAAGAAAACATGCTCAACATCTAAATTCGCAATATAGTTTTCAGTATAAGCATGATCAATCTTTTCAATACTAGGATTGTCTTCATCTTGAGCATTAACTAATGAAGTATAAACAATCTTCTTAACACCAGCGGCAATGGCAGCATCTACAGCATTTTTATGAGCTGCTCTTCTTTTAACACCGACAAATGGAGAAGAAATAATAAGTATGGCATCGCCACCTTCAAATGCTTTTTCCAATCCTTCTCGATGATTAAAATTAGCTACTCTACAATCATAGCCTTTTTCTTTGAATTCTTTTAATCCGTCTTCAAAAGGACAAGTAAAAATAAGATTTTCTTTAGAAGTTAATTTTTCAATATGACTAGCAACATAGCCACCAAAATTACCATCTACTCCAGTTACAATAAATTTTGACATAAGCTTTTTCTCCTTTGATAATTTTTTAACAAAACCATTATAATACTTTTATTGATAATAAAATAGACACTAAAAAATTATAAAGACTATAAGTTTTACTTATAGTCTTTAAAGTATTCTACAATAATATCAATACATGATTTTACCATTTCATTTTTATTATCTTTACGATAACCAACAGCATAATAAGCTTGATGATGAGTGTTTTCAAGTGGTATAGTCGATACACCATCATTGGATGAAACGACTTCAGTTGCGGATAAGCCTATTCCTTTACCAAATTGTATGGAAACTAGAAAGTCATCTAAACTATCGACTTCTTCAATAATATGAGGAGTTACACCATCTAATTCGAATGCTTTCATATAATCCTGATAATAATGTTCACCTAATTTTCGAGATAATACAATGATTGGTTCGTCTTTGATATCATCTATAGTGAGCTGTTTTTGACTAGTTAATGGATGATCTAAAGATGTTACTACACATATATGTGATTTGTATATATTATAATAAATGATATTTTCTATATTTTCAAAATTATTAACGATATTGAAACCTATATCAATTGTCCCATTTTGTAGTTCATTAACACATTCTAAAAAGTCCATTTTTTTGACTTCATAAGATATATCATAAATATCTCTTACTCTTTTAATAATAGCAGGCAAATGTTTCTTTTCGAACGGTCCAGTAATACCAATAGTTATTGAATTGTGTATTTGGATATTTTTCATTTGTTTTTCATACGTATTGATAAGTTTCTTAGATAAAGCATAAAACTTTTTGCCTTCTAATGTAAGTGTAGGACGATAAGTAGATCTATCAAACAAAGCAAAACCCAGTTCGTCTTCTAATTTTCTTATTTGTTGAGAAATGGCAGATTGTGATAGATAATATTTCTTGCCTGCTGCAGAAAAACCTCCTTCTTCTACGACTGAAATAAAATAATATATGACTTGTCTAAACATTTTATCACCTACTTTATAAGTATAATTATACATCAAATATATTTGATATCAAATAACTATAGAACTTAAATTAAAACATGATTGTATCATAATATAATTCATTTCTTAACAACTAAATGGAATATTATCTATTGTTTTTCCTATAAGTATATGTTATATTATTTCTAGCAAATCAAAGATCTTTATTTAAAAATAAAATAATTTAACAGACAATGGCTGAGTTCAATTCTCATCCTCTGCCCTAAGTAAGATATAACTTCAAGATTTATATCTTTTTTATTTAAAAAGACAGGATAACCTGTCTTAATCTTGTGCAAGATGATAATTATCATCTACTAAATTTCACCTTATAATTGTCTATGTTTTTTGATTATTATTATTTTCTATAATTTCCCAATAACCATAACGTCTACCACCTTTACGTTTGATTATTCCCAATTCAATTAAATGTTTTTGGCGTTTTTGAATAGGCGTTTTAGTTAAACCAAGTTTTATTGATAACTCTCTTTGAGTTATTTTTGGATTATCAATGATAAGATTTATAATCATTTTATCTATCTCATCCAATTTAAAGTTTTTAAAGATATAATCTCTCTTGGTCTCCTTTGTGCCATCTGTGGTCACCATTTTATTGTAATATGATAAATAAATGATAACTTTTAAAACATTCTCATAATCTTTGATCCTAAATACTTTCATACTGTCATCTCAAAAAACAAAAAAAGTGCTTTACAAATATCACCAAATCTTATATAATAACACTTGCCTACAGATGGCGGTGGTGGCGAAGTGGTTAACGCACCGGATTGTGGCTCCGGCATTTCGTGAGTTCGATTCTCATCCTCCGCCCTAGCAATGAGCAAACTTTTGAGAATGGGTTAAATTCCTATTCTCCGACCTGCTCAAGATATAATTCAGAGATTAAACCGAAATTATTACGGTGATCTCGAAATTATATCATTTTTTATTTATATATCTAGTGATTTAAGGAGAGACACCGAGTCTCTCCTTTTTTCGTTGAGTGGCCAGCAAATCAATAAGATTTGCTGGCCACTTTTTTGTTTATTTAAGCAAAAATTTTAAGAATCTCTCATAACAATTATGATGCAATCAGCAACAATTGTTGAAAATTTAATAAATTGACATTGAAGATAAAATCTTCAATGTCAATTTAAAAATCAAAATAAAATAACATCCTTATAAAACACATACAAGCAAAGCTTGAATGTCAATTTAATTTATAAGTGAAAGGAGAACTAAACAATGCTATCAAATAATCAGTTTCTGATATTTGAGACCATTGATTCATATGAAGATGCCAAAGCATTTATTAAAGATAAAGGTAAACTTTATGCTTCTACTCCTGATTATGAATCACAGATGGAAAAAATATTATCTTATAAGCAAAACAATCTTAAAGATTATAAGCCAAGAAAAGATGGTAAAGCAGCATATAGAAATATATATGCCTATCACCTATGTATCATGATTCCTTTTGAGTTGGAAAAGAATCAATATGAAGAGTTTGTCAAACAGTACATGTTGAAGATATCCAAGCAGTATAAGAAGTTGCTTTATATCTATTATTTCAATACCAAAGGTAAAGGTACTTATGTTCATATCATGTGCTTTACCAGATATGTTTATGACAAACCTATCAATAAAAAGAAGAAATGGAACAGAGATTATTACTACAACAAACAAACCAATAAGTTATGCAGGAAGAATGATCCTAATGCAGTTTTAAAACACAGGAAAGGAGAAGTTGTTAGTGATGACAATGGCAAAGCCATCAAAGAAAAAAGAAGTGTTGAATACGTTGAGAAGAAGATTTTTAAATATACGTCTTTTAAAAAATTTGTACAGAAGCTTAAAAACAAAGTTGTACAGGTAACAAATGAATTATGCAGTAATTGGTTATCAAGAATGGTGATATCTAGAATTACAGTTAATCAAGATGATTCTAAAACTATTAGATTGAGTTTATACAGGAAGAATCTATACATAAACACCATCAATGACATTCTGGTGAATCTACAAAAACAATTATTAAGAAAATATACTGAAGAATCGAATGAATATTTTGAATTTATTAATTTTATTGAGACATTAGATGAAATTGTACATAACCAATCATTAAAAATTGAAGAAATCAAGAAAATAATAAGCGAATGGTGGACGAAAAACATTTCCAACATCAATCCTGTTATTGAATAGTTATCAGTCTATTTTAGAACAGTGACTATTCCTATTTTGAAATAGGCTGATAACAGTCTAGAGATCCTTGACAATTGAATAGTCATCAGAACACGTAAATCAGTTAATCGAGCTGGTCATACTTGTACGCCATGACATTTTTGTGCAGGTAAAAAGTACCTTTGACTAAGTAGAGCGATAGAAATACAGGATATGACAGTTATAACAGTCGATTATAATAGCCATGATGATTAGCTGATATAATGATACCCCCATCTGTCATGATGGTAGCTTGGGATAAAGCTATTGCTCTGGTGCAATGCCTTAGGACTTGCAACTGGAACAGGCGAAGAGTTCGACAATCTCTTATTCTGTATGACATTTTATTAAATAGTGCTTTTTAAATGGTTTTTATATTTACTTTTGTCCAAATATACAAACTATTTAACAGAAAGGAGATATTCAAAATGGAAGTTATAAGCATTATCAATGAAAAAGGTGGTATGGGAAAGACCACTATATCTATTAATCTTGCAGTTGGATTAGCTAGAAAAGATAATAAAGTACTACTTATAGATTGCGATGCACAAGGAAATACCACAAGCTATTTCTCTGATATGTATCATAAGCTTAATATAAAAGAATTTAATAATCTTACTGTTCCTACCAATACTACACTTAGGAAATCAACCTCTTTTATTAAGCAGTATATTAAAGAAAATGATGTTCTAAAGAAAGATATCAATAATATATTGCTTGGAAACAAGGAAGAGATTCACGATTGTATCTATCATACCAAATACAATAATGTTGACATTATCCCCTCTTTTGGTACTGAACTTATTAAAACTGATAAGATGATTTCCAGTTCTACTAGATTAGGTCATAAGAAACTCAAAAATGCCTTGCGTGAAGTAAGGAAAGATTATGATGTAGTTGTAATAGACAATGCTCCTACCTTTAATAACATTACAGTTAATAGTCTGTTCGCTTCAAACAGGGTTATTATTCCATTAAGACCTGGTTTATTTGAACTTGATGCTTTGGTTAATACATTGAATGAATTATTTGATTTCGAGGATGATTATGAAAAAGAATATGAAATACAGTTATTAATGAATATGATTCCTAGGGGTAACAGACCTGATTACAGTAACTTTATCAAAAAGATTAAAGAATTCTATCCACAAAATGTTCTTACTACCATTATTGGATACCAGGATGCTGTTGCCAGTCGTTCAAGCATGGAAACAAAGGTTATTATTGATTCCAAATCAAAAATTGGTGATGATTATAATCACCTTGTTAATGAAATTGAAGGAGGAATCAATCATGCTTAGCGAACTTATTGATGAACCTGTAAGAATCAACAATAAACCTGTACTTAAAACAATTGATATAGATGATATTATTCCTAATGATATGAATAATAAAAATCGTGTAAGAAATATTGATGTTTTAAAAGAAAGTATCAAAGAATATGGATTATTGAAGCCATTGGAGGTTTATGACAACAATGATGATACATATACACTTATTGGTGGTGAAAGAAGATATCATGCCTTAATACAATTGGTTGAAAATGATGAAATTGATCCAGATATCCCCTGCCTTGTTTATAAAGTCAGCAACAATGCCGAAGAACTATTAAAACTTCATATGTCCAATGCTCAAGAAGAACTGACTGAAAAAGATAGAGTTCTTATTACCAATGATTTATTAAACTTGCTTGATGAGGACAATTCCATGAAGCCTGTTGGTATGAAAACCAGAGACTGGATTGCTGGCTTCTTAGGCTGCAAAGGAAGAACAGCTCAAAAGTATATTAATAAGGTAAAAGGTATTGATGATAAAGAAAAAGCAAAAGAAAAAGTTGATTATTCATATGTTACAAAAATAATGACTACTCGTCTTTGTACGAAAGTCAAAGTAAGTAAAGGTAAAGCTACCATTTATTTTCAGGATATAGATGATTTAAATGGAATTCTTGAAAGAATGGGAGTGATTGAAGATGTATAAATTGTGCAGGTGTTAATCACCTTAATACTGGGAGGTAAAGAATATGGTTAAAATTGAAACCTATAAAGATACAGAAAAGAAAGTCATTTCTTGGTTGCAGGATAAATATAATCATCATAAGATTATTGAATTAAAAATCTTATATTATGATATCAATCAGACATTTCTATCAGGATCAGAAGCTGTTCACATAATGATTGTGTATGATGAATAGAGTTACTCCCTCCTTATTTCTTAGGATGGCAACATTGCCACCCTATTTAATTTGAAAAAATATCGTTTATATAAATTGACTTAAAGGAGGTGATGTTTATGGATTATTCAATACAGATTGATGATAAAGTATTCGATAATTATTCATTGGCTAATGGTTATTACTGGTATGTTGCAAATCAAAAAGAAAATATTAATCTAATCGTTAATATTAGAAATGTTGAATTATTAAATCTTCATTTAAAAGTCAATCAAAGATATGATTCCCTATTTCAGATTATACTAGATCAATTAACCTTAAAATTATTAAAAAGTATGTTACAAGGTTTAAATACGGATAGAGCTTATAATGCAGTCAATGATTTTAAACAGATCTATCTTGATGATTATAGTGAATCTTATGATTTAGAAAGAATTGAAGTTAATAAAGATATTCATGAAATAGCTGATTTTTTGAATCCATTTGAAATCAATAGAATGTGTGATATGTGTGCTCAATATGACAAAGATAATGGTGAAACCAAGGATTATGAAGACTTAGCATTGGAATATATGACAATGCCTAGAGAAAAATTAATATTTCTATTTGAATTAAAATATGGATACGATTATCACGTTGAGTATTGTAGTAATTTATCAAAGACGGATAAAAATATTTCAGCTATTTTAGATGATGAAATACATTGTTATAAAAGCTGGAAACAGGAACTTGCTAAAACAAATCAAAAAGAAATGATTCTAGAAAGGAAGCGAAAGGAAAATGTTTGATGTTACAGTAAGTGGAAGAGTTGCTAAAAATCCTGAATTAAAGGATTTAGGTGATGGTAAAAAAGCATGTAATTTTACAATAGCCAACAAGGATTATCATAATGATACGACCAATTGGATTAATTGTTCAGCTTATGGTAAAAAAGCTGAATTTATTTCTCAGTGTATTAGCAAAGGTGATCTGGTGGTTGTTAAAGGGTTTGGGTTGAATCGTGAGGAAAGAAAAGAAGACAAACTGTTATATTACTTTAGAGTTAATGTTGACGAAGTTATATTCCCTACATCTAAAAATACAACCAGTGATAATATAAAGAATACAAAAGAAATATAAGTCTATGGTATACTTAAAATGAATTCAATCGGAGAAAAAATTAAATATTATAGAAAAGAAAAAGGTTTAACACAAAAAATCTTGGCTTACTTTGTGGTATGAATGAATCTCAAATTAGAAAGTATGAATTAGGAGCAAATCCAAAAATAGAAACTTTAAAAAGAATCTCTAATGCATTAGAAATACCTGCTTATCTTCTACTGGATTCAGAGGCTGAAGCGTTTGTTCATACAATCACTGATAATATTACTCAAAAAATAATAGATATCGGTGGATGCGATGCTTCAAGTGATTATGATCGTGGCTGGGATGAAGCAATATATGCATGTATATGCGAAATCGGAAATATGGATATGGATCAACTATTAAAGGTTAATACAGAAATAGAAAACAACACAGAATTAGAATTATAAGCTAAGGTGGCAATGTTGCCACCCTAAAAGAAAGGATGATAATCAATGACGATGTTGAGTAAATCAGAACTAAAAACGAGAAGAGAAAATGTTGCAAAATACCCTATTAAAGTCTTAGCAGAAGAATTAGGATTTACAGTATTGAAAGCTGGTCGAAATTATTTAACACTTAAAGAACATGATTCAGTAAGAATAAATATCAATAAAAATACATTTAAACAGTATTCAACTGGTGCTTATGGTGATGCTCTAGCATTTCTTCTTCAGTTTGGTTTTGAAACAACAAATGATAAAAGATTTAAATCCATTGGTTATTCGTTAAATTATCTGGAAAAACGTGTTGGTGCAAATCACAATCTACTGGTTAAACCTAGAGAAGAAAAACAAATAAAATCTAATCTAGTATTACCTGATGCTGATAACAATAATGATGCAGTTGTTCATTATCTATTGGATAGATGCATATCTGAAGAAATTATTGATGATTTTATTGATAAAGGTATGCTGTATCAGGAAAAATGTTGGAATAAAAATTGTGTATTCGTAAGTTATGATGTCAATAAGAATCCTGTCTATGCTTTGCGTAGATCAAGCAATCCACATTATCGTTTTGTTCAGGATGTTGCTGGATCATCCTACAAAGATGGATTTTTTATTGATAATCAAAGTGATATTGTAATAGTTACAGAAGCAGTCATTGAGGCAATGTCACTGATGACATTGAAATTGCACGAAGCTGAAGATTTTAATAAATCTTCATTTTTTTGTTTAAACAGTGTTTATAAATGGGAAGCATTGATAAATACTCTAAATAAAAATAGAAATATCAATTATGTAGTTCTTGCTTTAAACAATGATGATGCAGGAAAAAATGCAGTAAAGATTATTCAAGAAAATATACAAAATCGTTGCAATGTAAAACGTGTCATAGAGTATTTGCCTGATATTGAAGGTTTTGACTGGAATGATTATTTAAGAGAAAGAAATAGATTAATGCTGGAAGCTAAATCTCTAGATGAAGAATACAGTATGTCTATTTAAACTTAAGAAAGAAAGGTAATGAAAAATGACATATTTATGTGTAAGTGACGAGGAACTTGAAAAAGTTACACGTATATTAAAAGAAAATGGTTTTGAAGTGTCTGTTAGAAAAGTTGATCTTTTTCTATTCATTAGACAAAGATCTATCAAGTATATTGTAACAGCTAAATAGCCATTAAAAACAAGGTGGCAATATTGCCACCCTATTAAAACGTTGTAAGGAGGCGATGAAGTTGGAAAATAAAATCAAAGTTATACTTGTTAAGCCAAAAGAAAATCCATCACTTTTGGAAATAGACAATTCCTTATACTCTCTTCAGTCAATTGTTGGTGGACGTATTGAGATATTGCCTTATAAAGATTCACTGATTATATGTAATGAAGAAGGCAAATTAAAAGGATTGGAACCTAATCGTCAGACTGGTAATGATGTTATTGCAGGAACATTTGTTATTTGTGGAGGTGATGATGAAGGTAATCTCATTTCCCTGAATGATAAGCAAGTAACACAATATATACAGGAATTTATGATTGATGATTATAAAAGCTTGGATATGAATTCCTTTATCTGGTATATCCAAAATGAAGATGAATTTAGTGAATACTGGAAACAAGCCATCTGCTATGCAAGTGTTGATATGTTTATTGATGAACCAACTATGAAAATCTATAGCATTGTCGCAAATGCAGCTATTGATATATATAACATCGATGACTGTGATATAGGAATAACAGAGATAGCTGATTTCCTATCTATTTCATATGCTAATGGTCAGTTAACATTAAATGATATTGAATCAATGAATAGATGGGATATATATCAAAACATATTGGATCATTTTGATTATAGTATAGGATTATGAAGATTAAAAATATCATACAATTGATAATTATTTGTTTGATTCTTGTGGGTTGCAGTCTAACTAAAACCATTAATGATTCTTCATATGCATCAATGGTACTTTCCTCTAATAGAATATCAAGTTCTTATAATGGGATTGATTTTACGTATTTAAAGCCAGATGACAATTACTGGAATCAATATGGTATATACGAAGATGACTGTACCTACTATGAAAACAAACAAAATGATACAAAAGTTTATATATTAAAGAATATTTCTGAATCATTATTGAACGATGAAACTTTTGATTCAGGATTAAATGGTAAGGATATTCCCCAATACTTATATGATATTATTGATGATTATACTGATATATCAATGGAACAAATAAAATTATCAGGTGATGTTGAATATATCAATCATTTAAAATTTTATAACTGTACTTCTTCATTAGATATAAATAGTGAAACAGTATATATTGTTGCTGGATTTTTTCAAAGTCAATACTATATTCCTGAAGTTTATGGAATAGATGCACCTTCAGTGTTTCTAATCATCTATCATGATAAAGAATTGACAGATTCAGTCAACAATATGCTTTTAACATTAGAAGAAAGTATTTTATATGAAGAAAACTAAGGTGGCAATGTTGCCACCTTACTAAAGAGAAAGAAGGTAAATAATGGCCAAAAATTTGATTGACTTAAAAGAAGAAGAGAAAATAAATGTTTTGGATATTTTTAAGGAATTAGGTAAATCTGATCAAACTCTTAATGATAATTTTGACTTATATGATGTCAAAAAAGTTAATATTGAAGATCTTCAGTTCGATCAAAACATTCCTATATGTGCCTATGCTTTAATAGATAGAAATAATAAAATAAAACATTATTTAGTTGTTGAAGCTGTTGATAATAATTTAGGAATAGATACCCCTAGTCCAAATTTATATTATAAATATAACGAATTTGAAGAAAAAACAGCAAGAATAACCATTTTAAAAGTAGGTTTTGATTTAGATAATGAAGCAGAATTGAATAATGAAAAAGAATTGCAGCTATAAAAAAGGCAATGATGATAAATCAAAGACTAAGAAAATATATATCCAAAGTTCTAATTACTGTGTCTGCTGTGGCAGAGAAATACCTGAAGGATCAATGATATGTTATATGTGTAGTTTTAAGATTTATCAATAAATTTTATACAAGAGGTGTTCATAATGAAGGTAATAAAGAAATTACTTAAAAACAAATCAATAAAGACTGTGATAGTTATATTAATCATTATCTTAATCATAGGTCTTATTATATTATCAGTAAATAATGATTCATCATACATTAAATTAAAATATGAAAGCATATACCTAGAATATGGAAACACTATCTCATTGAATGCTTTAGATTATGTAGATGATACTACCAAGAAATTTGTTATTGATGAAATATTATTAACAACAAATGCTTCCAATGAAACTGTAATATCAATCAGTGAAGATGGAAATGAAATTTTAGAAGAACATGATTATCCTGCTGTCGGTGAATATACTGTTACATTGACTTATAAAAATGAAAAAGCAACTGTTTCAGTAAATGTTATTGATACTACAGCACCTAAATTTGAAGATATAGCCGAATCATATGAAACAACCTCTGAAAATAAATTAAAATCTACTGATTTTACTGTTTATGATCTTTCTGGAGCTGAAATAACTATTGATGACAGTGATGTTGATTATGATGTAGCTGGTACATATAAGGCTAACATTAAAGCTACTGATCCTTATAACAATACCAATGAAATACAGATAACAGTCATAAATGAAGTAGAAACAATTGCAGATGATGAGACAAGTATTTCAAATGATTCATCTAATGAGACGGTTGCTGATTCTTCATCAACTGCTAATTCTCAAAGTTCATCCTCTACTATAACATCATCTACTACTTCCTCTAAATCTACAGCTACAAACAGTTCAACATCTAGCAGTACATCTAATTCAGAAAGCACAAAAAGTAATAATACATCTAATGAAGCTAGCAGTACAACATCAGGATCTACGACATCTTCCTCATCTTCAAAGAATACTAGTAGTTCCTCTTCAAGCAACAGTACATCATCCAGTACTACAAACAGTTCAGCTAATTCAAGTACATCATCTACTGAAAGCTGGGCAATGAGCGAAAGCGAGATGATGGCTTATGCGAAAAGCTATATACAAAGTATTGGATTTTCATGGGAGGATTCGTTTACGAAATCCAACAGTGGCTGGAATGCCCCTTTCTATTTAAAAATATCCATGAGTGAAACACAGATAAAATCTGAAATAAAAGAATGTATCGATATTACAGCTCGTGACTGCGATGCAAGTCAGGGAGGACTAAAATTCTATATTGAAAAAGAAAGCGAAAAATTATATGACATCTACGTCTTTTATTAAGGTATAAAAAATCTATTGAGGGAGGTGGTTAATGGAGTATATGCATTACATATTAAATATTATGAAAAGATGACAGGTTGTCATCTTTTTTTGTGGAGGGAGGGATTTAAAAATGGTTTTAATTAAGAAAATCCAAATAGTCAATAGTGTTTGAGTTATATGAGTACTTTTTTTAAAAGATAAATATTATGAAAGGAGAAAAAATGGAAAAACTTATTAAAAAATACAATAATAGTTTCTTAAAAATATTATTGTGCTGTTTGATGACGTTTACTTGTCTCAATGTAAGTGGCTTACAGGATGTATCAGCTGCTACATATACTATGAATGATTTAAATTTCATGTATGGTGTTCAAGCTGACACACCAGTGACCTATAATGATGGAACTTATGATGATGATCCACCATATATTGAAGGTTGTAAAACAATCTTAATAACAACAACTGGAAGATATTTGTATTGTCTGCAACATGGCAAAGATGTAAGCAATAACACAACATATACCTCTGATACAGCCAAAGATTTAATTGCCGAGGCTGAAACTGATACATCTTTAACAATCAATGAAAAGTATGTGCTTATTCAGCGTGTTTTAAGTCTTGCACCAACAAGTATCAATGTCGATTATTCAAGCAGTGGCACCAATATTATTTATGATGGTGGCAATGTCTATCAATGGTTCGCAGCTCAAATTATTGTATGGGAAATCATGGTTGGTGAAAGAAATGCTGATGGTACTTATAAAGGTGTTACCAGAAGTGGTGCTACATCTGTCTGGGATGCTTTAGACTGGGTTGATTCAAATGTCAAAGCTTCTGTAGAAAGTTATTATGACTTGTATAGTTCTACTATTATAGCTTGGGGAAAGGTTCCTAGTTTTTCAGCTAGAAGCACATCAAGTGCCCCTACTTATGAACTTACTGATTATGATGGAGAAAACTATTATATTTCATTAACAGATGAAAATGAAATATTAAGTAATTACACATTTAGTGCTGATAATTTAAGTTTCAGTACAAGTGGAAATACCTTAACTGTTACAGCTGATTCAGCATTTGATAGTACAATTACTGTTTCAGGAACAAACAGTCTTGAATCAGGAAAGAAAAATCTTATTTGTCTTGATCCTGGTGACAGTGATCTTCAAATTACAGCAATGCCTGGTTCCTCTACTGATCCATCACCTTCAGCCTACTTTAAGGTAAAAATTAGTGTTGGTGCTTTAACAATTGCCAAGAAAGATAATAAAGGAAATTATATCGATGATGTTTCATTTACTATTTCATATAATTCTGATATGAGTGATCCAATAGGTACTTATACAACAGGAAGCGATGGTACTGTTACTATTGATTCTATTAATATAGGTACTGTTTATATTCAGGAAACAAGTGTACCTGATTATCTAGTTTTAGATTCAACAATTTATTCTACAACCATCAATGCTGCTGAAACAACAACTTATACTGCAACCAATGACTGGAAACAGGGATATATTGAAGTCACTAAGTATGATGCAAAAACTGGGCTTGTTGTTGAACAAGCAGGTGTTGAATTTGAAATTTTAAGTGAAGATGGTTCTACAGTAGTTGAAACTATAGCCACAAATTCAAATGGTGTTGCAACATCTGGATTACTGGATTATGGAACATATATCATTCGTGAAAAAACTAATCCTGAAAACTACATCCTTGTTACTACAACTGAAAGTCAATCAGTAACAGAAGATGGAAAAACTTATAGTGTTTCAATATATAATGAGCCTGTGGTTGGTTCAATCACTCTCACAAAAGAAGACAGTGAAACTGGAACAACTGCACAAGGTGATGCAACATTAAAAGGTGCAACTTATGTATTAAAAGCAAAAGAAGATATATTAGATCCTGCTACAGGAGATGTGTTATATTCTGCTGGTACAACTATTTCATCTATCACTGTTGGTAACTCTACATGGGGTGATACTGGAGAAAAAACAACTGATGATAATGGACAAATCACATGGTCTAACTTGCCAATGGGAAGCTATGTTATCAGTGAAACAAATGCATCTACTGGTTATCTAGTTAATGAAGAAACTTATAGTGTTACTCTAACACCTTCTAACAATACATCTTCAACAACAGTTAAATCTGTTACCGTCAATGAAGATGTTATCAAAGGTAAATTACAGATTTCAAAAGCAGGTACTGATGGTGAAAGTGGTGTTATTTCAGGTCTTGAAAATGTTGAATTTACGATCAAGCTTTACAGTGAAGTTCAAAGTGTTGGCTGGGATGCAGCAACAACTTATGATGTTATGACCACTGATTCTACAGGAAGAGCTACTTCAGTTGACTTGCCATATGGTGTTTATTTAGTCAAAGAAACATACACACCTGAAAATTATGTGGCTGGTGGTGACTTCTTTGTCACAATTGATGAAGATGGCGAAGTTGAATATCGTATGGTCAATAATGCTCCATTCAAGGCATGGCTACAGATAGTAAAGACTGATGAAGATGGCAATAGTATTACTCTATCTAATGCAAAATTTAAGTTAAAAGATTCTGATGGAAATTATGTTATTCAAAAAACTGGATCTACTTATATTGATACATGGACAACTGATGAAGATGGTATTGCATATTTAGATAACATGGTCAATGCAGGAACATATTATGTTGAAGAAATTACTTCACCTGAAGGCTTTTTATTAGCTGATGAAGTTGAAGTTGAAATCACTTCTTCAAGCGATGCTATTACTTTTGATGAAGATAACGATCCTGTTATCATTGTTAATGTTGTTGATGAAAAACCTACTGGTACGATTATCTTAAATAAATCTACTGAATTATCTGAAGATATTGCTAATAAAGGTATTAAATTCCAATTAACTGCTAATAGTGATATTATTGATCCAACTGATGGTTCTATTGTTTACTCTAAAGGTGATATTGTTACTAAAGATTATGAAGATGGTATATACGAAATTGATGAAAATGGTGTTATAGAAATTACAAATTTACCTTTAGGATTAACTGGTGCTTCTTATCTATTAACAGAAGTGGAAACACAGGATGGTTATGTATTATTAGAAAATCCAATTCAATATGATTTTACAATTGAAGATAATACTACAAAAGTATATGAAATTGAAAAATCAGCTGAAAATGAATTAACAGAAACATACTTCAGTAAAACTGATGTTGGTGGCAATGAAGTTGAAGGTGCTCAAATGGTATTGACTGACAATACCACTGATACTGTTATTGATGAATGGACTTCTACAACTGAAGAACATTTAGTTAAAGGCTTAGTCTATGGACACGTTTATACATTAAGTGAAACAGCTGCTCCTGACGGATATGCAGTTTCAACAGATATCACTTTTACATATTCTGAGGAAATGGAAAGTGGAACTGTAACTATGACTGATAAACAGGTCATTGTTACAAAAGTTGATACTGATGGTAATCTCATTAGTGGTGCAACACTTCAAATTGTTGATAAGGAAACTGGTGAAGTTGTTGACACATGGACAACAACCACTGCCACTTATGAAATCACTGATACCATGAAGGAAGCAATTGCTGAAAATGGTGTTTATGCTGTTGCTAAATCATTTATTATTCAAAGTGGAACAACTGGAAGTAGTGAAACGATTGTAACTTATAGTAATGGTGTTTATCGTGTAGAGGTCAATTCTAAAGGCTATAGTGCTGAAACAGATGAAAGTTATGCCTATACAAGAGTTTATTATGTTGATGAAGATGGTAATGCTTTAAATTATCGCGCAAGTAATCTTGAAGTTGGTAAGACTTATATCTTGCAGGAAATTGAAACACCAAAAGGTTATGTAAAAGCAAGTGATATCGAATTTACAGTAACTGAAGATGAAGATCAGACAATCAATATGATTGATAAGCAGTTTACTATAACAAAAGAGGATATTGGTGGTAACGAAGTCGAAGGTGCTACGATTCAAGTCATTGATGAAGATGGCAATATCGTTGATGAATGGGTATCAACAACTGAAGCTCATGC
>JAJQEL010000111.1:19174-44732 GCA_021201655.1 Erysipelotrichaceae bacterium
GATGAATGGGTATCAACAACTGAAGCTCATGCAATTAATGGTTTAGTTGAAGGAAAGACTTATACTTTACATGAAGAATATGCTCCTGTTGGTTATGTGATTGCTATTGATGTGGAATTCACAGTTACCGAAGAAAAAGTTAATCAGGAAATCACTTTAATTGACAAGCAAGTGTTTGTATCTAAAGAAGATATTGCTGGTGAAGAAGTTGAAGGTGCCACTCTTGAGGTTATAGACGAAGATGGTAATGTTGTTGATAAATGGACATCTGATGGTTCAGATCACGCAATTACTGGTCTTGAAGAAGGAAAAACTTATACTTTAGTAGAAACATCTGCTCCAACTGGATACTATTATACTGAAAGTATTGAATTTACTGTTACAGGAATTGATGAAGATGGTGTTAAAGTTTGTCAGCATTTAACAATGGTTGATGAACAAATATTAACAGATATCCAAGTCAATAAAGTTGACAGCGATTCTGGTGAATTGATTAAATCAAAGGATTTTGAATTTGGATTATATTCAGATGAAGAATGCAAGAATCTTATTACATCAGTTCATGCTAATACCGAAGAAGGTATTGCTACTTTCAGTGATTTAGCTTATGGTACTTATTATATTAAGGAAATCTCTGCTCCTAATGGTTATCAGCTATCTGATGAAATCATTAAGGTAGTTGTAGATGATGATTTAGAAAATGTTGGAAAAACTTATTCATTTGAATACAGTAATACCCTTCTTCCATCTGTATATGTAAAAACTGGTGATGATACAGATGCATTAAATTATGCAATTGCAGCATCAATAGCTGGTGTATTATTAGCTGGTACATATATTGAAATGAAGAAAAGAAAGGAAGAAGAATAAGATTTAAGAAGTCACTGCAAGGTGACTTCTTTCTTAATTTATTATGGAGTTTATTTTATATTTGATTTCATTTATTGCATTTATGATTCTATTCTTTTACCTGCTTAATACATTTAGAAAGACATTTTTAAGTAAGTTTAAAGAAATACAGGATCAAACAAAAAATGAAAAAAGCAAAATTTATGAATTCAGGAAAGGATATAGAAATGGAAAAGATTAAACAGCAATTATTATATGTTACTGCATGTATAACATTAATGCTTAATTCAATCAATACTGCATATGCAGCATCTTTTGATTCGAGTTCTGCTAAAAGTTTAATTCAGGGTTATACTCAACCAATTCTTAATCTTCTGCTATGGTTACTTCCTACAGGATGTGCTATTGCATGTTTAGTAGCTTATATTAGCTGGTTACTTAAAGATGAAGAAGAAAAAGAAAGACAAAAACCAATGAGAAGAATTAAACAAATTATTGGTTTTGGTATTATTGCAGAGTGTATAGTTACAATTCTATCAATAGTTGGTATTTCTTAGGTGGCAATGTTGCCACCCTATTTATAGGGAAAGTTATTTATAAGCAAATATAATTATATTGTTTTAATGATATCAATTTGTCACAAGAATACTAGTGTAAAATAATTGTATATTGGTATTTGCATAAATTCTATGATATAATTCAATTAACAAAAGAAAGGAGCATTATCCATGAAAAAATTATCCACAAGCATAGAAAATTTCAAGGAAATAATTGATGATAATTATTACTATATTGATAAAACAATGTTTATCAAGGAAGCAATTAATGAAAAATTCGCTTTATATACACGTCCAAGACGATTTGGTAAAACATTAAATATGAGCATGCTTTACTATTTCTTTTCTATAAAGGAAAAGGATAATGCGTATTTATTTGATGGCTTGAAAATATCAAAAGATAAACAAGCTATAAAACATCAGAACCAGTATCCAGTTATCTTTATTACTTTAAAAGATATGAATAGAGGTTCTTATGATTTACAAATCAGTAAATTTGGAGATATCATAAAAGATGTGGTTTTACAATATCCTGAATTAAAAGATAGTGATTTTTTAGATGAATCTGAAAAAATAAAACTCAATAGTTATAGATTTGAAAAAGCTTCTGAAGGTGAATTAATGGATTCACTAAAAAATCTCTCAACTTATTTATACAAACATTATCATAAGAAAGTTGTAATACTTATAGATGAATATGATGTTCCATTATCTGATGCCTATTCAAGTGGCTACTATGATAAAATGTCAAAATTTATTGCAGGTACATTTTCAGCTGGGTTAAAAACAAATAATTATTTGGAAAGAGGTATTTTTACAGGATGTCTTAGAATATCCAAAGAAAGTATTTTTACAGGTTTAAATAATTTTAATGTATATTCAATTACTGAAATAAGATCATCAGATAAATTTGGATTTACTTTTAATGAGGTTCAGGATTTATGTAATTATTATAAGCTTGATGATAAGATTAATACAATCAAGGAATGGTATGATGGTTATCTATTTGGTAATACTGAAATATATAATCCTTGGAGTGTTTTAAAATATATTGATCAAACATTACAAGGTATTGATGAGCCAATTTCATTTTGGGCTAATACGAGTGGTAACAGCATTGTAAAGGAATATATTGATAAAGCTGATAATCAATTACATGATGAGTTTCAACTGCTTATTCAAGGCGATTATCTTGAAAAGAAAGTTGCACCTGAACTTACTTATAGAGAAATGGATAGAATTAGCAATATTTATAGTTTTCTATTATTCACTGGTTATTTAAAAATCCATCAAATTATAGATAGATCCCAAAATATTTATGAACTTGAAATTCCTAATAAAGAAATTAAAGATATATATATGACTACATTTAATGAATGGTTTAATGATTATACAGTTGCTAGAAAACCATTATTAATGGAGGCGTTACTTCAACAAGATGAAAAGAAAGCTCAAAGCATTCTTATACAAATATTGAATAAAACGATTAGTTATCATGATGAGGTAGAAGCCTTTTATCATGGCTTTTTAGGAGGCTTATTAGTAACAAATGGGTATAATATTCAATCAAATGATGAATACAAAATCCAATCAAATAAAGAAAGTGGTGATGGAAGATTTGATTTATCCGTTGTACCAGAAGATTTAAATAATCCATGCATTATTATAGAATGTAAGATATCCAAAGAAAGACGAAAGCTTAAATCAGATAGTCAAGATGCTATTAATCAGGTAATAGAGAAAAAGTATATGGATAGTTTTATAGCTGAAGGTTATGATCTAATATATGTATATGGCATCGCCTTTTATAAGAAAACATGCTTTATAACAAGATTACAAAATCAATAGAATTAAGAACAGTTGTTAAAAAACAGCTGTTTTTTATTTTGTAAATAGATAAAAGGATATGATTAAAATATTAATTATTAATAGAGTTACGCTTAGGAGGTGATTACATTTGTTTGATGGAATTATTTCAGCAGTATGTGATTTCTTTAGAGATATATTATGGGGCATAGCCTCCATGTTTTTGTTTATTCTCGACCTTATTTGGGATATGGTATTAAGAATAGCAACCCTTGATATTGGTTCATTTTCATGGTTAAAAGATTGGTATGCAGTTATGGCAGTAACGTTATCTATGTTTATTACATTTAGAGTTATAAAAATTGTTTTAAAGAACATGTTCGATGAGGATTATCATGAAAAAGTCAAGCCAGTTAAAATGATCATTATGATTATAGTTGCAAGTATTGTCACTTCACTAATGCCAATTATGTACAGCTATGCTTGTTCCATTACTACCGATGCTATTGACAATATAAGTTATTTTTTTTACCTTCGTCTTCTACAACATCTACTGATATGTCAAATATTATTATTCAATCAGGAAGAGTCAATATTGAAGATACCAATGCTGATTTAGGTGATGAAATAGTATATAATGCAACCTTTGATATTAATGCCAAGGATGCCAATGATGATTATTTATATTTTCCTTCTTTCGCCTCTCTCTTTCTAGTCATTGTTTTATCCGTTATGGCAGTATTTATCTTTGCAATTACAGCATTACAGGTTGGACAAAGATTTTATCTTCTTGTATTAAAATATCTCATATCTCCCTATGCTATATCAGGACTTGTTGATCCAGAAGATCAGACATTTTCTATATGGTGCAAAATGGTCATTGGAGATTTACTAACTAACTTTATACAAATATTTTCAGTGTATCTTATATTATATTTATGTAATAACTCTACTATAAAATCAGCATTAGGTTCAGGAGTTTTTGGCTTATGTTGTCAAATTGTATTCTTCCTTGCAGGATTATCAGCAGTTCAACAAGTCCCTTCTACTATTGCAAGACTAGTTGGGGGTTCTGGAGCTGGTGCTATGCAGGCTTTACAGGATATCAAAACTATTGGTTCTGCAAGCAAAGCTGTTGCTTTAGGTGGTGCAGGTATAGCAACAACTGTAGCAGGTGTTGGTATGGGTACTGCTGGAGGCATTTTATCAGGTATGGGTGAAGGTATTTCAAAAACTTCAGATGATGATTCAAAGCTTTCAAAAGCAATGACCATTGGAGGATCAACCTTAAAAGGTGGTTTAGGTGGTGCCTTTGGTACTTTAGGTAAATCAGCTATGGGTGCTTATACTGGTTATAATCAACGACGACAGTTTGGTAGTGCTGGATGGCAAGGTGGAAAAGCTGGTATTACATCAGGAGCCAGCAGTTTAGCTAAAGGTGTTGGTTCAATAATGAATACAACAGGTGGTTTTGGATCATTTAGTTCAGGTGGTAATACTGATGGTATCTGGTTTGATGATGATTTTGATGATGACGACACTCCTACAAGTAATAAAAATTATCACAATTCAAGTACCTATAATGATTCTCCTACCGATGATCAACTAAAGGTAGCTGAATCATTAGGAATTGAAGGTGCTGAAAACATGACACGTGGAGAATTATCAAAAGCATTAGAAGATGCAGGATTAGACGAAACATGGTTTAATCCATCAAATTCTCAAAAGCCTACTCCTCAACAACTCACCCTTGCCGAATTTTATGGGATCCAAGGTGCTGAAAATATGACATATGCTCAACTTAACAAAGAACTTAAAAAAGCTGGTGCCGATATTCCTGATCCATCAACTACTACGAAGAAAAAAGAAAACATTTCCTCTGGTGGAGATAGATTTTACCAGGATACATACAACAATAGAAAAAAGAAAATGAAATAATGAAAGGAAAGAAATAACATGCTAGATGAATTAGTAAACTTAGATATTATTATCACTTCAGAAGATTTAGAAAATGATTTAGGAGATCCTGATGATACTATTTTCTATTCTTATAAGGAGATGCTAGATTATGTCAAATCAGCAAAATCAACAGAGTAAGCCTAAATATATTTCTAAAACGAGACAGATTATTATTGATGAATTTAAAAAGTGTTTATCACAAGATCAACTACCATGGGAAAAAGAATGGTTAACATTTGAGCATCATAATCCTTCTACAGGGAATTATTATAAAGGTGTTAATGCATATCTGCTTACCTGGATATGTAATTATTATGGATATGATGATCCAAGATGGATGACATTTAATCAGATAGCTAAAGATGAAAAACTTCATCTTACCAAAGGTTCTAAAGGTGTTCCTGTTGAATACTGGAGTGCATATGATACTTTAAATAAAAAGAAACTAACTATTGATGAAGCTAATACCTTATTAAATGATGAAAAAAGAAAAGATGATGTTAAATTCGTTTATCAAAATTATACTGTTTTCAATGGCAGCTGTATTGAAGGTCTTAAACCATGGATAGAAAAAGATAATGAAAACTATTACGATCATGATAAGCATCCTGAAACAGCCTTAGCTATGAATGTATTTAAGGATTATCTTATTAATGAATCTATAACAATTGAATATAAAGGTGATAAATCTTATTATAATTCAGCTAAAGATAAGATTGTTATGCCTGATATTTCCATGTTTGATTCTCCAGAAAGCTTTTTAAGTGTTCAAGGTCATGAAATAAGTCACTCCACTGGTCATGAATCAAGACTCCATAGAGATATCCAAAATCTATTTGGATCTATGAAATATGCACAGGAAGAATTAATTGCAGAAATTTCTTCTGCTTTTTTGATGCCTAAACTAGGTATAGATTATAAGAAAAACATAGACAACAATAAAGCATATATTCAATCATGGACTCAAATGATGGAAGATAAACCAAATGAACTCATTAAAGCTATTAAAATGGCAGATAAAGTTAATGATTTCATTCTTGAAAAAGGAAATTATCTAGAAAACGTTAAACGTTTGAATTCAACTAAAAGTTTAATCATGAGTGAATATGAAAATATGGTATTTGAAGAAAAATTAGATTTTATGTTCTTTATAGAAAATGAAGTAAACCATCATCTTGATTATGTATTATTGCCTAATACAAAAATAGAATTTAAAGATAATTTATATCAAAATATGCAATCACTTCTTGAATCACAGGAATTTACAAATTACTTAACCAATATTATTGAAGAAAACGATATTGATTTTACAAAAGGTGCATTAAAACCATTTGAAAATCAATTTGATGATATTCAAACTGATGCAGTTCTTTAAATAGAGGTGTATATTATATAAAACCATCCAAAAATGAAAAAGAAAATGAATTATGTATGATTGCAAAAAAATCCTGAAACTGATATTAAAATGTTGGAAGTACTAGCTGACAATGAAAGTCCATGGGTACGTATAAACGTTGCTGAAAATCCCAACTGTCCTCCTTATATACTTGATTATCTTTCACATGATCAGTTTGGTGCTGTCCAGTCAAGTGTAGCTAGAAATAAAAATGCTTCTAAAGAAACATTAGCATATCTTGTTACTCTTGATAATATAACTATTCAAAATGCTGTCTTAAATAATCCTAATTATGATCCTGAATGTGTTTATGAAATAAGTCATGATGATGAATTTATTTATCAATTTCAATGAAAATCATTGAAAACTCTAGAAGTTATACTTTCTAACAAGTATAATTAATAGTGGAGATGATTAAAATGTATTGGGATGAAGTTAATTATGATAAGCTCATATATCCTTTTAAAAAAATTATCAATAAAACTATTATAAGTAAAAATTATACCTTTGAAGAAAAGGAAATCTTATTGAATTATTTAAGATCATTTAAAGCACTTGAGGGAGTTATTGGTCTTTCAATTAACGATCCAATAACCGAAGATTTACCAGATTCAGACATATGTTCTAGTCTTTGTATCTATTCATATACAGATGGTAAATATAAGTGGAATGATCAAGATATATATAATCTTATAAAATATAATGTTGCTGTTACAGATGAATTTCTTGATATGGTTATCAATACGGAAGCTTAAAGTAATGAGATAGTAAAATGATTGAATTCAGGAGGTTGATATTATGGAAATCAATTTTATAAATTACAAAGAATTGAATAATAAAAATAAAGGTATCTCATTAAAAGAAAATATTCATGATGAACCATATCAGAATCAAGAAGTTATCTATGATTATTTGTTAGATGGTGGAAAAGTTGAAGCTGCAAGATTATCAAGGTATAAAGATATTTTTAATAATAAAATAATACCTCAAGAAGGCTTGATTCGTTATGATGGTACTTATTATTGGAGCAATGTTCTGGCTTATTATGTTAGAAACTACAATTTAAGATTACCTAAAGATGTTGAAAATCACATTTTACAAAAATACCACGATATGTGGGAACCACAAATGCATAATTTATACAAGCTAAAAAGCCTTGATGAATTAATGGAAGAAGTTAAAATTGGTATGGACATAGAATTTTTCGTTTATGGAATTCGATACAATATATCATGGGAAAACTGTAAACCTTTTATTTGTGTCTGCCCTTATGGAGATGCAGTATTTTATGATACACCAGAATTAATGTTTGAAAACCATAAGATTAATGGGAAGCCATTAAAAGATATATGGCAGGACTTTGAAATGTATTCATTCTAAAGAACAGAATATTTTAATTTACGAGTGAGGTATTAAAATGAGTCGAGGATTTGGAGGATGTGCTAATTTAGTACTTTTAGATGATACAGCTGCAATTTATAAATATGGTGGATATAATTTAAACGAATCCAAATATAGAAATAAAAATCATATACAAGATGGATTAATAACCATTCAAAGAAGTTGTTTTATTGAACCAGAAGTTCATGAAAAAATTAGAAAAGTACCAAGTGGTAAAAAGAAAAGAAAAAAACTGATAGTTAAACGCATTCCTGTTGATGTTGATTATACAAGCATGATGCATCAGGGATTAATACAAATAGAAAATTGTAGCAATTGCTGGTATACAAGCAAAGATGATAATATTGATTTTATAGCTTGTTGTCTTCTATCCAAAATATTTCGAGCGTATCAAGAAGATGGTGCTATTCCTGAATATATTGGTTATAATGTATAATTGATTTATAAAACAAGCTAAGTTTTGTTATTACTAACTATCTTTAACATTTAAGGGAATGAAAATATATGGAAAGAGATCAACTTATAAAAACAATTTTAGAAAAATGGGATAAAGAAGTAATTGTTATTACTCAAGAAGATGAAGAAATTAAGGGTGTATTATGGGGTATGGAATCATTTGCTGATACCACCTCTGGTGAAGATGAAATAGAGCTATATATGGGAAGATACGATATTGGTATTCCATTTTCTGATATAAAAGATATAGTAGAAATTCAGAAAGAAGATTACGAAAATAATAATACTTCTACTGAAGATGAAACTTGAAAATATTAAAAAGTGAGTTTTAAAAATAAAATTATTTCTAAACTCAAAACAGTTATTCAACACGAATAACTGTTTTTATATTCCAATATTTTCTAATCATATAATAGAAGATATCCTTTTATAAATACAATACTACAAACATATAAACATGGAGGTGTATTATGTCAAATAACAACAAATTAAATGAATCATTATTACAAAATATACATGATGAGCAAAAAATTCTTATTGCTTCTATCATTGATAGAAAAATACCTATCGAATGGAATAAGTTAGTAACAATAATGGAATCCTCAAATACTGAATTAACAAAGTATGTTTCACCTATTGATTACCAGATATATGGTTATCAATTAAATAATGACCATTATATGAAGTATTATAATGACACATTTTATTATCATACAAAGATTGAAAGTAAACCTTACACTTTAAAATTAAAACCCATTCGTGAAGATGGCCATGATTATCTATCATGGTATGTAGATAAGAAACCAGATTTTGATTTTAAAAAATCCATCCCCTTTCAAGAAGCCATGACAGTTGCCTACAAAGGTTTATTAGCAACTTTTGATGACTATGCTTATGAAGCTGTTATGCTCACTTTAGATATGAAAAATGAAAATGAGTTAAATATGGTTGATAACATAACGAAACTGTAGGTGTTTATATGGCAGAAACAAATATGAATAACATTGATAATATTTTATACAATTATCAAAATATAAAAAATGACGAAGAGAAATTAAATGAAACATTGATTGATAAAAAACTAGATCAACATAAAAAGCAATGTCAATCTTTAGTAAATAGAGAAATTCCAATAGAATGGGCTAAATTAGCAGATCTTATGGAAACTATGGATATCGAAATGGAAAAATACATTTTTACTGATAACCATAAGATGCATGATTACTTATCGGAACATAAAAATTATCTATGTTATGGTAAACCAGGCATACTTAGTTATCATACAATTATAGAAAATACACCCTGCATACTAAATATAATCGCTGGTCATGAAGACAATCGTTACTATTTAGGATGGCATTTAAATAAGCATATTAATATACAACCTGAAAGATCAATATCGTTTATGGAAGCTATAACAACAGCTTATGATGTATTATTAGAAACCTTTGATAAATACAAAGAAGAGGTTCTTAAGCTTGCTAATGAAAAGCTTATAACCATGAAAAATGAAAATGATAAAAGATTGATAGATATTTTACAACTACATGATTCTATATCTGATAATGAAGAATTAGCTCATAAAAAAGAATCCGAATTAAACTTATAGGAAGGATGATTTAATGAAAAAAGAAGATATTGAAATTATTTCAACTTATGACTTAGATAAAATTAATTTATTTATTCACTATAGAATTAATGCTCCTAATAAAGAAACTGTTATTGCTGATGGTTATACAACAGTAGATTATGATTCATGGCTTTATTATAATGATGATCAATATGAACAAGATAATTATTTAAAAAATAAGATTATGAATGATGTAGATCTTCATAAACCTGATATGAATCAAATGAGTAATATTTTAAAATTATGTGTTTCAAAATTACAGGAAAACGAATTGAGCATATATTATGATGATATGTTAATGAACGATATGACACTCTATGAAATATATGATTTAAGCACTGATATCGAAAAATATAAGATTAGTATGAATGATTTATGGATTAATAATGAAATAGCAGATATTATTGATAATAATGATTTCAATACTCCTATTATTTCTGTTAATCTTGGTTTGTTAGAATATTTTGATTTTAAAAATTATAGTGAAATGGATGTAGCTATTGAAAAATATGTTGATATGGTTTTTGAATGTGAGTAATCACATTCTTTTCTTATATTGACATTAAAGGAGAATTGATAGATGAGATTCATTATTCCAAAGAATTTTAAGATGGGAAAATATTTATTCAATAAATATAGAACTACCGATTTAATGATTTTAATTGTTGGATGCTTAATTGGTGTGGTCATTGCTGTTTCAATGGTTATGATTACTTTAAATACTTCAATTATTATATTTTCAATCATTGGTATTATTGTTGGATTTACGATTGCAGGTGCATGTATTATCCTAACTGCCAATACACCTTATTATTTTAATTATCTGGAGTTTATTTTAACTGTTATTGATTTTTATGCCAGAGATAGAACGTTTATATGGTATGGCATTGATTACAATTACGAGGAGGATGATAAGATTGGGAAAGAATAAGTTAAAAAGAAAACCCAAGAAAGAAATTAGAAAAGAGAAAAAGAGAAATAAAAAAATTAAAACAACATTAGATTGGATGGACATCCAACTAATAAATGCAAATGGTATTACCCTTCAAAAAGGTAATAAAATAAAAATAACAAGAGGTATTAAAGTTCAGCCAATCAACATTTATCTAGAGATAGAAGTTGATAGAATCAAAAGATGCTATGCTTTAGCTAATGCTTATGATAAGCTCAAATTTCCACTCTATCTTCAATTTATAAGAACTATACCTGATGTTGATGAATATTTAGAATATTATCAAAGCTTATCTACTAAAGAAAGAAACCCTGCAATTCAAAATCTTATGCAGATGCAGCTTGATAAGCTTTACTGGTTTTCAGATACCTTTAAAGAAGTCATATTCTATATTATGATACAGGAAGATGAAGAAACAATTGATAAGAAATTTACAATGCTGGTCAATGAATTTCTACAAGCTGGTTTCAATCTTACAGAGATGACAGTCACTGATTATGAAACAATTGTTTGTAATGAATTTGAAAATGATACTGTCAATGAATATCTTTACACACAATTGTTACTACCTCAAAATATCGAAAGTGAGTTGAAATTAAGTGTTTAAACTCACTAAGAAACAAAAAGCCAGACGTACAACAATTGCTCCAGCAGGATTTAAAGAAAATCAGGATAATATTATTATTGGTGAAGTTTTTAAACAAATACTTGTATTCTTTAGTTATCCAAGAGATTTTGTAGAAGGCTTTTTAGCATCTAAAGTCACCTCCCCTTTTTATTCTTTAAGCATGAAGATTGAACACAGTGATTTAGATGAAGCCAGTGCTCTTAAAAATGAGATTAATGAAAAACAAGATAAATATGAACATTCTAATGATCCAGTTGAACAAAAAAGATTGGCCAATGAAATTCATTCACTTAATCAGCATATTGAACGTTTAATAAACAGTTCTAATGCAACATTAAATGTTATGGTTCAAGCAACAGTAAGCTCCACTTCTAAAGAGGAATTATACAAAATAGTCAAGGATATGAAGAATGATTTTTCAGCTTCTTCCACCCAGATTAAACTACGTGGAATTAGATATATACAAAGTGGCCTTTATAAGAATCAATCACCTTTATTTATTGGTTCAGGCTTACGAAAAGAAGTTGCTTACTCAAATGGACAATTAATGTCATCATTATCTTGTGCTGCATTATGGCCATTTATATTTGATACACTTGAAGATCCACAAGGAACGCTTATTGGCAGAGAATTAACCAATGGTGGCAAAATATTATTTAATCAATTTTTATATAAAGATTACCCTGATCAAGCAAAACAGCAAGGACGTTCAAATGGCAATATGATTGTTGTAGGTCGTTCAGGAACTGGTAAAACAACATTAATGAATCTTATTTTAATGGGACATATTATTAATCATAGAAAGATTATATGGATTGATCCTGAAAATAAAAATAGAAACCTATGTTCTTTTATTAAAGGCAATTATGTAGAGATAGGATTAAATAATCAAATTATCAATATGTTTGATTTAAAACCTATTTCTACTGATAGTGATACCAGAGAATCAAAAAAAGCCATGTATGATACTCAAAATGCTATTTTTAATGTATGTGAAGAAATTAAAATAACATTTGAAACATTATGGCCAAATATTTCTGAAGATGCTCTTGCAATGATTGGTGAAATTACTGTGGAAACGTATAAATCAGTAGGCATTGATGGTTATGAAAGTTTTGAGCATTTAAAACCTGAAGATTATCCTACCTTTGCTGATTTTACTCATGTTATTAAAGATAAAATAGAGATTTATTCCAGACAAGAAGAACTCTATCATAGAGAAATAGATGCCTTAAAGGAATTAGAAATGAAAATGCGACAAATTACAGGTAGTCAAGGTATCAATGGTGAATGGGGTCGTTATTTTAATGGCATCACCACTATCAAAAAAGAAACACTTGATGAAACTGGTATGATAGCAATTGGTACAAAACATTTATTTAATGTTCAATCGAAATTAAAAAATGCTCTGCTAAGACAAATCTTTCAATATGCTGCTTCACTTTGTTTAGATAACAAAGATGAATGTGTCTTATGTATAGATGAAGAACATATGTTTATATCTGAAGAAATACTGGCAGATGTTTTAGGTGTTTTACAGCGTAGAGTTAGAAAATATGATACTGTTACTTTAACTGGCACACAGGAAATTGTCGATTACTCTTCTCCAAAAATTTTAACACATGGTAAAGCAATCTTTGATAATGCCACATATCAATTCTATATGAATCTAACGAAAGATGGTGTCACTGATTTAAGTAAGCTAGTAACATTGACTGAAGAGGAAAAAAACAGACTTGAAGCCTTACCTCCTCATACAGGAATTCTCTTTTGTGGTCAACGAAGAATTCCATTAGAAGTTTTAGCAACTGATAATGAATTAAGTTTAATTGATTGATCTTATATGTTAAACTAAATATAAAGAGGTCAATCAAGGAGAAAATAAGAAATGTATAGTAAAAAATTTGTAAATAAGGTCAATAATGCTATTAAGAATATTATTAAATTTTGTGAACAATATGATTTTGAAGTAGAAGAACTTTATGGGAAATATACTATTAGGGATAAATATACTGAAGGTATTATAGGTTATTTATATACATGTAATATAGTTGGATCTTCAACAACCTATAAGAGCTATGAGGCTTTTAATGATGGGGATATTGATATTGTCTGTTATATTACAGAAAAACAATATAAGCATTATGGTAAAGGATTAATAGATTTATCTCAATATTTAGATAAGTATGCTTTATTAGATCGATTACCTGATGTAGTAATAAATAATGCTATACAAAGCATTAAATATTTAAGTCTTATTGATTATTATGGATATTCCTATTCTGATTTATTAAGTGTAGCACAATTAAATGATTATTATATAAATATATTATTTGATCATTGCGAGGAATTCTTTCCAGAGGATTATTATCAATATGATTATGAAGATGGTGAATTTATCATGGTAGATTATAAGGAAGAAGTTTATTTACTTTATACACATGGGTTAAATTATCAGGAATATATGAATAAAGTTAAATCTAATTATTCTGATATTACAGAACAGGAAATATTGGGTCATGAGTTATTAAAACAATATGAATTCTTGGCTGATGAAGAAGATATATTTGATGATTTAAATTTTATTAATTAAACATATAGTATTGAAAGAAATGTCTAAATGGCATTTCTTTTTATTTACAGATAAGGAGCAATTATGAAAATAACAGGAAAAGATATCGAAAATAAATTAGATAATGATTTTGAAGTATTAGTAACAAATGACAACAAAGATTATTATATCCAGTTCTATATTAATAGTGATGATGATTATGAATACAATCTTTTTAAAAAATCATCTATAAAAAATATATATTATCAATCTGATGGTGGTAGTTATCAAAGCTTAGATGGTTTTGAAGAGGATTATAATATGGATAAATATGTTGATTTTAGTTTTGATGTTTATGATTTAACACCTATTAATCAAAAAAGAGAAAAAATTATGCAATATGCCAGTTATGATGAAAATAAAAATATATTAGATTATGGTTATACTTCTATCAATGAAGATATTTATAATTATATCAATGATGAAAATGCTGAAATCAATATACAAATTTATCTTGATTGTACGACTCCGTCATTAGAAAAAATAGCATTGAATGAAGTATCTCCATTATTAAGAAACATAGCAAAAAATATGGAAGATTTTGGTTGGCCATATAAAATTTATCTTGAAGATTGTATAAGACGTAATATTACAGATGATGATTTATATCATTTGTTTGAGGAATGTGAAGAACTAGGTTTATCAAATTATATAGAAATCAATCAAACTGGTGGAATAGATAATGATCCAGTCATTACTGTATATCCTGATTTTGCATTAAAAATTGATTATACAGAAATATTTGATCAAGAGGTTTATGATGAAATGCATTTAGGAATTTGAAAGTGATATTATATGATGATATAATTACTTTGTACAGTATTGAAATGATTTAATGGTAAATTAGGATTAGAAATATTGATTAATTGATTATATCAAAAGGAGCTTGTAAACATGTTAGAAAGTCAATACAACTTTTATAAAAACAACGAAAATGATAAAATTTGGTGGGTTGATACATTTGATCAAGTTGGTGTATGGTTATTTTCCTTTGATAAACATAAAATATATAATATGTTCGCTGATTATCCACATAACCTAACGAGAAAAGAAAAAGAAATATTTGATAAAGAAAATCCTTATTGGAAAAATTTTTTTAAGGATAGACAATAATCTATAATAAAATAGAAATTTTAGGTAACTAAAGTTTCTATTTTATTTTACTCAAAAACATATCAAAAATACAAGGTGGCAACATTGCCACCTTATTTAGGCAGGTGATGTAATGAAGAAAATAGTTATTTTTGGAATTGTATTTGTACTATTTTTAGGACTTATGGAAACACCATTTGTTGCTGTATATCAAGTCGCTAGTCATCCAGTAGAAACTGTTTCAGATTTCCTAGGTGGTTTAATAGGATTTGATGTACTGGATGATTTATTAGAAAATCTAGAAGATTTTGATACAGATGATCTTGCTGAAATATATTATTTAAATGTAGATGGTATTAAGGATGTTATTGATACAGTGGTAGCTGAATATGATACTGTTTATAATGTTACAGAAGTAAAATTATCTAAAGTATTTATGTTTTTAGAGTATGAAGAAATTAATATAGATGATGCTCGATCGCTTGCTAATTATATTTCTGAAAACATGCCTGATGAAATGGACTATGAGGCTTTAATTGACTGGCTACTAGAAACAGAACCTTTTGCTTCACAAGCAATAAATAAAGAAATATCTAAAGATGATTTATCATTATATTATGGACTTACAAGTTATAGTTCATCAGATGAGGTAGATGTTTCTACTGTATCAGGTATTGGTAATAAAATAGTAGCTATTGCTAAATCAAAACTTGATTGCCCCTACTATTGGGGTAAATCAGGACCAGATTACTTTGATTGTTCTGGATTAGTTTATTATTGTCTAACAAATGCTGGTGTATCAACATCAAGATTAACAGCAAGTGGATATTCAAAATCGTTTACCACTATTTCATATTCATCATTACAACCAGGTGATTTAATTACCTTTTCATACAATAATGGTAAGACTGTATCACATATTGGAATATATGTTGGTGATGGACAAATGATACATGCATCAGGTGAAGGATCAACATGTAAGGGAAATCATGTTTCTAGAGGTCATGTTGTTAAATATGGAAATGTTTCTAAAGGCAGTTATTATTATAATCATATTTACAACTGTAAAAGAGTTTATTCAAGTTAAAATGTTGTCGCATTTTTTGTAACTATACGTTTACAAGTTTGTGACAACATTTATTTAATTACATAATTTAAAATATCATTGAAATATACAAAAGAAAATCAACGTTGTTGATTTGTCCAAACGAGTTTTAGGTGACAGAAATGTCAACAAAACTCCTTATCCTGCTATAAATAATGATGTCGCTTTAAAAGTCGCTATGAAAGGAGTTGATATTACATGCCTAACAAGACATGCCAAGTAAGAATGAATGAAGACACTTATATTTATTTCATGAATTTATATGACAAAAGAAAAAGAAATAATCCTGCATATACTAAAGTAGCTTTGATGGATGAAATAGTGAAAGATGTATACATGCGTGAATTAAATTTCAATGAAAAGGATGTTGATATATTTAATGCTTTAAATAAGCAACAACAGTTATTAGAAAAAATTTATGAATATGTAACGTTGCTTACAAAAGGTTCTAATACCCTACCAGTTAATATAAAAGAAATGGAAAAATATGTTAATAAACCTTCACGATTTGAAAAAGTCATAAACAAAAAGCTTGGAGGTGAAGATATTGAATAAAGATATTAAATCTTTTAGAGCTTCAGAAAATTTTATTAAAAAACTAGAGATTATTGAAACAATCAAAAAAGACAACAATGAAAGTATTAAGAAAACTGAATTGTTTGATGAAATGATTGATTTATATTATGTTCATCTAATATCGGATAATGATGTGTTAGCACAACAAATTCATGTTTTATGTGCTAATCTCTTAGCACAATCAAATTATCAAAATGGTATATTTCACAATACTATTTTAGAAGAAATACATAAAATGATGGACAAATAAAAAACGAATTTAATTACAAATTCGTTATATATCATTATTTACTTGTATAGGTATTAATCATTGATAATTCATTTAAACGTTTAATAGCTTCTTTTAAGCCTTGTTCATTATATTTTAAAAGTGAATCAAATAAGGCAATGATATCATCTTCGGAAATATATGCATTATTATGTGATAATATACTGTCTTCAATAAATGATAGTGATTCTAACATAAATGTAGAAGCTAATTTATATGATTCAGTATTCAGATCATCTGATTTCATCATTTTTTCCAATTCAGTAGTTACAGTCTTAAAATTAAGATAATTATCTTCGCTATTTTTACGGTATTCTGATAATTGTATTTCACCCATTAAATATTCTCTTGAAACATTAAAGTAGTTTTGAAGTATTTGTATATTTTTAGCACTTGGTGTTCTTCTGTTAGATTCATAACTTCTAATGGTATGAATGGATATACCTGTATTATCAGCTAACTCTATTTGAGAAATATTATTATCTAGTCTTAATTGCTTTAAAACATCACAAAACACATTAATCACCTCACAAAAATTATAACTTCTACATGTACAAATGTACAACTTTTTTTGAAAAAATGTACATTTTCATACTTGACAATGTACATTTATGTAATATAATTTATAGTATATAAATGTACATTGATGTACAAAGGAGTGATAATGTGTTGAGACCTTTAATACCAGAAATTAAAAAAAGAAGAACTGAATTAAATTTATCAAAAAGTGGATTATCAAGAAATGCTGGCCTTCCCTCTAATGCAGTAAGTCGAATTGAAAGTAATGTATGTCATTATATTCATCCAATTCGAGCAAAAGCAATTGCTGAAGCATTAGGATGTTCTCTTTATGATGTTTTCGAAGAAACATCTAAATAAAGGATTATTAAAATGCTGTTAAATAAATTGATACCAAAGTCAGCAAATGCAATTTTAGATAAGGAAGGCTATTTTATCATTCAATCAGATGGTGAGTATTCTATACAAACCAACGATTCCAAGAATATCTTTAGATCAAATAATGTGCAGTCAATAGCACAATGGATTAATAATTACTTGTTTGATTTTTATACTAATTTATCATCTGATGAATTATCAAATATGTATATGGAAGATTGTTTAAGTTATCGTTCAGGAATGATAGATTTACAAAATATTACAAACAATCCAAAACTGGATAATTCTATTGATGAAATTGAAGATATTGTTGATCAAAAAATAAAGGAAACACATAGAGAAATTAATAGTCGTATTGCGATTAAGCCATTTTACTGTTATATGCTGGATGATTCTATATTTGATGGATCTTATCCAAGACAATATCCAAATAAATCATCACGTCCCTATTTACTAGCAGGACAGGATGAAAATCAAATCCTTTGGATGATACCCATTTCCAAAGCACCTAAAAGCAAATATGAAAATGTAGCTAAGAATGAACCAAAGTCTATATTAAAATACAGTGTTGTTAAAACACCATGTTATCTTTTGATCCAAAATATCATTCCTGTTAATTTTAATCATGTCAGAAGCAGATTTTTATATAATGGCGATCATGTTTATGTTGGAAATAAACGTATTTGTAAACAGGTTGATGAATGTTCTGCAAGGATGTTATCGTTGATTAAAAATGATAAATATTATTTTTCAAAAGATATCAAACTTATGTATCAGGAACAATTAAATGAGCTTAAAAAGCAATCAAAATAAAGGACAGTGATGTAATGAACATTGAAACTTTTAGATTTTTAGAATATGGCAGCAATGCACCAGGTAATAGTCGATTTAAAGGTACAATAGATACGGAATCTATTGTTGGATGGTATAAATATACTGATCGTGGTGATGCTAAAGATTTTGAACAAACTATCAATAAAAGAGAAGATGGCTTTTTGGGATATACACAAAGCCATGCTTTAGATAAGACTATGAGTTCTATTGGTTATATACCTCATGGTAACAACAAGAAACGTCAGGAATTAAAGAATTTAATTTCTGACTCTTTTAATTCCAATGGTAATCTTTTCTTTGATACTGTTATCTCTATTGAAAGTTTTGAAGAATTAGAAGCTTGTGGAATTCGATCAGTAGAAGACTGGAATATTATTGTGATGAATTCTATGAAGAAATTTATGAAATGCTTAGATATGGATTATGACAATATTATCTGGTGGGCTGATTATCATACTAATACCAATCACCCTCATATTCATCTAACGTTTTTAGAAAAAAACCAGACAAGAACCAGAGGTAAAATTACTCAAACCCAGTTAAAAGCTTTTAAAAGATATTTTAATACTGAAATATCAGCAAGAAAAGAACTGGAACGTTTAATGAAAGAATCTTATATTGATGCTTTTAAAGATAAAGATATTCAATTTAAAGAAATATTGAAAAATGTTGATGTAAGACTTTCTAATGATGAAGTTACACTTAATAATCTTCATAGATATTTACCTAAAACAGGACGATTACAATATAATTCAGAAAATATGAAACCATACAAGCATTATGTTGATGCGATTATTGAAGATATTATCTTAAATGATGAAGATGTCAAAGCCTCCATAGACAAATGGATGAATACCTTAGAATTATTTGAAAAAGCTATTAATAAAAGTTCTAATGAAAATATCGCAACTATCAAAGAAGCAGAAATGAAAAAACTTTATGAACAAATAGGTAATAAGATTCTTAAAGAATATAAACAGTCTCAATATGAAATCATTGAAAAACAAGCTAAAAATGGAAAAACATATAAAAAGACAATTAAACATAAACTAATGACACGAAGTTCTCTTGCTTATTATATTAGTCGATCAGCTAGTGAAGAAGAATATGCTTTATCGGTAGCTATTGATGAGTTTTTAAGTAACTACCATTTGAGTTGAAAGGAGTGATATAAATTGCGACGTATAAGAGATATGATTATCGCATTAATGATTTCTTTACCATTGGTGTATGCCATTGGCATACAGTTTATAAATGTATGGGTTTATCATAATCTATCTATCACTTTTAATTTTTCATTGCTAGCTTATAAAGGTGGCTTATATTTTATTGTCTTAACATTGATGGCAATGTTGCCACCTCTTGCTATATTGTTTAATGATATAAGCTATAGTAAAAATAAAAGAAGTAAAAATTACAGCCTGCTTCAATCGTCAAGCCAGATTAAGAAAAACCTGGTTGTTGTAAGATTTAATAAAAATGGACCTTATTTGTCATTCCTTGATGAAATGAGAATACAAATAACATTATATAAATCAAAAATAGAAAATAGTCTCAATCAATTTTATCTTGATCACAAAAACCTGTATTTCCTCCATTTACAGGATTTTAGATTTAAACATAAGATGAAAAGATACAAGATTAATGATCATGATGTTTATTATCGTGGAGGTTTACCTATTGTGACATCATCAGGAAAAATTTGGTGTGATCCTACTGATTCACATTCATTGATTGTTGGTACAACAAACTCTGGTAAAACATATTCTATTATACTTATTCTTATTCAGCTTATTAGAATGTCTAATGAATCTTGTGTTGTTGTTGATGTTAAGGGTGAATTATCAAGAATGACAGCACAGGATTTTATTAATGATGGTTACACAACTTATTTTATTGATTTTATCAATCCACAAAAATCTGATTGTTGGAATCCCCTCTCTTTAGCATGGCAACAATGGCAAAAAGAAACAAAAAGAATTGAAATAGAAAAAGCTAAAATTGAAAAACTTATGAATGAAAAAGATGAAGAACTCAAGATATATTATGGTGAAAACTACGATAAAAGTATTCTATATAACCAGTTAGGTACAAATAAAAATGGTGATCCTGTTGTTAATCCTCATACTGGTGAAATACTTTTATATCCTGATTATTCAAAAGCAGCTGAATATGTGATTGATGTATGTAATTCTATTTGTCAGGATCCTAATGCTAAAGACCCTATGTGGAATAATATGGCAGGACGTGTAATGAGAGGTATAGTATTTCTTTTGTTAGAAGAAGGTAATGAAAAGTATATTAATTTTGAATCAGTCAAAATGGTTTTGGATTTAGGTGATTTACAAGTAAATCCTAAGTCACAAAGTACTTATTTAAAGGAATTTGTTTATAAGTATCGTAAACCTACAGATTTAAGTTATCAGGCTTTATCAGAGTATCTGGAAACATCAGAGAATACCAAAAAATCCATAAAATCAGTATTTGGTGAACGCATTGATCCAGTTATATTATCACAACAGATCAAGAATATGACATCTAGTAATGATATTGATTTTTCTTCTTTTGGTAATCAAAAAACAGTGATCTTTTTAAAAGTTCATGATGAGAAAAGTACTTATTACCCTTTAGTCAATCTTTTTATGAGACAGTTTTGTGAAGTACAAACTGAAATGGCCAGAAACAATCCTGGTGAAAGATTAAAAGTTCCTATAGATATTGTATGGGATGAGTTTGGTAACTCCCCTACTTATGAAGGTATTAAAAATCTTTTATCAGCAGGACGTTCTAGAGGTATACGTGTCACAATGGTTATTCAAGGATATGATCAGTTAGATGAAAAATATGGTGATAAAGGTGCTAAAACGATTAAATCCAATTGTATGAATACTGTTTATCTATTATCAGGTGATAATGCTACATTAAAGGAAATTTCAGATAGATGTGGCAGTAAAATAGTCTATGTCAATGGCAAAGAAGAAAAAGAACCTATCTTCACTACTGATCGATTACAGCATTTTCAATTAGGAGAAGCCTTATTTCTTCGTCAAAGAGAAAATCCTTATTTTACTAAGCTATTACCATATGATAAATATCGTATATATGATAAAAATTCTAATTATACTGGTGAAGATAAACCTCATCCGAACGCTCAAGGATTTGATATCAAAAAAGAATATCTCAATAGAATGGTTCAAGAAAGATCAAAAAACTTTCAGCTCAATCAATTAATCAATGCTCAAGTAGAAACACAAAAACAATAAGGTGGCAACATTGCCACCCTACAAGGAGGTATTAAGTATATGCTTCATATTCTAGAAGAATATCATGTTAAAGATATAGGATATCAGCAACTGGATGAATCTACTTTACAAACTTTAAACAAAAATGAAATACATACTCTAGATAAAAAAGAAAGCTGTCTAATAACAACTAATTATGTTGGAAATAGAAATAGTATTTATTTAAAAAACTGTATATTTAAAGAAATGGATATAAGTGAAACTCACATAGATAAGGCAGTTTTTATTAATTGTATGTTTAATGATGTTACTGTTAAAAATACTGGATTTTCTCATGGAATCTTTATTAACTGCTGTTTTATATCAACCAACTTTATGAGTGTTAATTTGGATTATAGTAACTTTATTGGTTGTTATTTTGAAGGAACATTTATGTATAAATGTAAGCTTAATTATGCTCAATTTATAAGCAGTAATTATGATGATATTAATATTGATCTGGACAATAAAAGTCCAGATTATAGTGAAACAATTAATCTTATTGTTGATAATAAAGAAATTATCAACAATCAAATCAATACAAACAAAAAGGAAGTAATAGAAATGGATACAAATAATTATGAAAGTAAAATCATTAGTAACGATCTATTTGATGCAACATATGAAATAGATCACACTAAAATATATTCTAAATGTGTGTTTAATAAAACACCAATGGTATCATTAGAAAATGGTCCTGATTTTAAGGAATGTACATTTAAAGGAATATATTTTCCTCATATGTATAAAATATCTTTTTCAGGCAGTCGTTTTGAATCATGTAGCTTTGATGAGTTGGTTATGAAATGTCATTTTGATGATTGTTTATTTGATGATCAATCACATTTTAAGGATTTACAATATTGTAATTTCGCTAATAGTCAGTTATCAGAAGAAATGTTGAATACGTTAAAGAAACAATCAAAGGATTGTTATTTTACTCATAATGAAGCTACAAACGAGCATACTATAGATGAAGAATTTAATCTGTTGATTAAACCTTTATATGAAAAATATGAAGAATATCAACAAATAATCAATCGATTACGAAATGAAGAGAAAAAGAAACCTGAAGTTAAAGATTATATCAATTCCTTAAGTGATGCCGAAAAGATTGAATTTATGTCAGTTATATTTTCTAATTTCTCAAGTCAACCAGATCTTTAAATAATATGAATTATAAAAACATATATGTTGAAATTATGGATGGCAGTGATTTAACTTATTATCATAGAACAGATTTATTTAAAAAAGGTTTTAGATTCAGAAAAAAGGATAAAGTATGGTTCCAGACAATGTCGAATCAAAATTCTATTGATGATATAAAGCATTATTGTCATGATAATGGCCTCATCTGTTTCGTCTACAGTAAGAATCATTTGAGAGATAATCATTATAGAGATAATTATTTTAAGAAAAACAGTCCCCTGTTTAATAAATATTATATTTGTGCCTATTGCTTTAAAATAGTACCAAAAGAAAAGATAACGGTAGATCATATTATTTCAGTAAAGAAGGCAAAGTCAAATACTTATTATCAGGGATTAATGAATAGATTGAAAATAACCAACGTTAATGATGAAAAAAACTTAGTGGCATGTTGTCAAAACTGTAATTCAAAAAAAGGCAAGAAAGGAGGTTTATGGGTCATTAGAGGCTTTTTAGGAAAACATACTTTGTGGATTATGCTTTGTTATAGTATGATGTTTATAGTTATTATTAACTTTATATGGTTATTATTAAATTTTAGATAAAGGAAGGTATTTTATTATGGAAGAAAAATCAAGTATTTTAGAAGCAATTTATAATTATTGGTGTAGTTACAAATGTAAACAGTCAAAAGCTGAACATAATGCTTTAAAGCGATTGTATAATTATTGTAAGGAAAAAAATATTGATTGGGAGGATGGTATTGAAAGCTTAATTGTTGATTATGCAGCTGCTGTACAGGAAAAATCATATAGAGCTGGTGTGAGAGATGGGTTTCACTTATCACAGGAAATAGAAGAAGTTGTTACTGATGAATTTGTTGATGATATGGACGTGTAAAAAACACGTCTTTTTATTTGTAAAATCAAGGTGGCAATGTTGCCACCTAAAGAATAATATAAATTATTAAATTTATTTTTATATGATTATATTTGTGATAGAATGAATTAGGAATCTTAGAGATTCATTCTCCAAGATTTTCTAGCTGCGTTAATATTAGATTTATTATTTCTAATATTAACTTTAAGAGTTCTAAGATTTGTTTACCTTTTAATTACTTTGCTTAGAACTCTTTTCTTATTGTTATAAATTATAAAATCAATTATTAAATAATTAATATATTATTTATATACATTCATATTTTTCTTTACCGATAATTGTTATTATTTGATTTTAACAAATCCCCTTTTATGATACACTATTATTATAAATATGAAGAAATGAGGTAAAAAATATGTATGATCAATCTTATGTCGATACAATCAACAATGCAATTGAAAATATTGCAGATTATTGTCGAAAAAACGAATTTAAAGTAATTAAAAAATATGGAAAATATACTATCAAATATAAAGATAGAAATGAGATTTTAACATGGCTTTATCCATGCGTTATACATGAATCAGGAGCAATAACCTACAAAAATTATGATGCTTATAATGATATTGATGGTGAGGCAGTATGCTATATATGGGAAGATGCATACCTTTTATATGCAGAAGATTATATAGAAATTTTCAATTTAATAAATCACTATAACAAGGAACTAAACACTGAAATAATTGCGAAAATTGTCGAAACAAAGAATATTGACAATACATCATATACATATAATGATTTATTGGAAATAGCATTAAATAACAGAACTTATACTGAAATATTATTCAATCATTGCGATAAATTAGAAGCTGACGATTATTTTAAGGAATATCTTGATATCGAATTTATATTGGTTGATTTTGAAAATGAATGTTATCTTCTTTATACAGATGGCTTGAATTGTGAAAGTTATATAGAAAATATGAAACCAAAATATCCTGATTTAAATGAAGAAGAAATATTATATGCTGAATTGGCTTCACAATATGGTGAATATCCACCTGAAACTTATTACAAAAAATATACATCTGATTAAAAATATCATAATCAACTATTGTAGAATCTTGTTTTTAAATGGTATAAAGCATTGACAAATAGCATAAAATTTAAGACAATTAAAAATGAAGAAATGATATGATTCTCTAAAGTGAACAAAATAAATAATTAAAAGT
>JAJQEL010000032.1 GCA_021201655.1 Erysipelotrichaceae bacterium
TAGCAAATCATTTTAATTATTTAAATTGTCTACTTGACAAAATCACTTCATTAATTCATTTTTTCCAACGATTATAGGATTGGTTCAGGTTTATACAGGAACATATATTTTACCATTGATTATTTTAATGGGTATTTCAATTATATCCATTATAATGATTTTTATCTTTACGAAACTCTATAATAAAGATTATGAAAATGGTAATGAAGCATTAGAAAAATAGTTTATTTTAATCGGTAAGATCCCTTACCGATTTTTTCTATTTTGTTATTATCACAAAGTTTCTTTAATACACGTTGTAATTGACGACGACTACAATGTAATTGATGAGTAGCTTTTTCAATGCCTCTTATTTCATGATTTGTTTGAAAATATAATAATAATCTTTCTTCAATGGTTGGAGCAATAGTATTCATCGTTGATGCTTGAATGAGTTTAGAAGAGTATGATTTTAATAATAAATGTAAGAAAAGAATATCATGACACAATTCATCATAATATTTTTCAACAGATAACGATAAACAGATAGTCTCTGTATTACTTTCTGTAAAAAAAGGTGATAAACCATGATTAGAAAACTCTAAATCTCCTATCATAAAAGGACTATCTAAATAATTAATTGAAGATAAGCTTCCATCTTCTCTAATGCCATATATTTTGACTGATCCTGATATAAAAAACATAACAGTATTAAGTATCTTATTAGGTGATGTAATCAATTCGCCTTTATCATAGCTATAAGCTTCAAATATTAAATCTTTAGTATCAAAATAATTATATATATGATTTTCTTTTATCCATTGTTGTATTAGTTTGGTATCAGTTATTGTTTTCATTTTATTCTCCTTTTTTTAATTATTGTGTCATATGACACATAAAAAATCAATGGTAATTGATAGAATACTATTGGGAGGAATAGTATGGAAAATAAAATATTTAGTGAGCAAAATGTTGCAAAATCGTATATCAAATTATCTCTACCATTAGTATTAAGTATGATTATAACCTTGATATATAATTTAGCCGATACATATTTTATAGCACAAACAAATAATACTAATTTGGTTGCAGGTGTTTCATTAGGTGCACCAATATTTACTTTATTAATGGCAATAGGTAATATCTTTGGACAAGGTGGTACATCTTTAATTTCTCGATTATTAGGTCAAAATGATAAGCAAAGTATTGCTAAGGTAAGTTCATTTTGTTTTTATATGTCTATTATTGTTGGAATTATTATGATGGCTATTATGCTTATATTTAGAGTACCATTATTGTATCTTATTGGGGCAAGTACTGAGACATTTCAATATGCTTCAGATTATTATGTTTTTTTAGCGATAGGAGCTTCAGTTATTATACTTTCTTATATTCATTCGAACTTTTTAAGAGCTGAAGGCATGTCTAAAGAATCCATGTGTGGAACAGTATTAGGTTCAATAGTTAATATTATATTAGATCCTATTCTTATTTCTGTTTTTAATTTAGGAGCATCAGGAGCTGCTATTGCGAGTGTGATTGGCTATTTATGTTCAGATATTTTCTTTATTGTTATTGTATTAAAACGTAGTCAGGTTTTATCAATGAATATGAAAATTATGAAAATATCATTGGAACATATAAAACAAATATTCGGAATTGGCATACCTGCAGCTATTGTGAATGTCATGCAAAGTGTTAGTGCAGTGTTAGTGAATCAATATTTGTTACCATATGGGAATGATAAGATAGCAGCTATGGGCATAGCTTTAAAAATTAGTATGATAGCTTTATTGTTATTAACTGGTTTTGCGTTTGGTGGTCAACCATTATTTGGCTATTATTATGGATCAAAAGACACAAAGAAATTTAAAGAGTTGTTTAAGTTTTGTTTATGTTTTATGAGCATTGTCAACTTGATTTTAACAATATTTGTATATATCTTTGCACCATCTTTGATGAAATTTTTTATTGATACACCAACTATTATTCAAGATGGTACAGTCATGCTACGTTGCCTTGTTATCACAATGGTATTTGTAGGGGTTGTTTTGTTAATCACAATTGTATTCCAATCAACAGGAAAAGCATTAGCTTCTCTTATACTTTCCATAAGTAGACAAGGAGTAGTGTTCTTAATTGTACTTATGATAACTTATCATTTAATAGGATATACTGGTATTATTGTATCACAAGCTTTGTCTGATATTATTACTGTAATGATTGCTATTATACTATTTAGATGGCAAATATATCCTGAAATATATAAAAAGCAGTATTAGCATATATGTGCTAGTACTGCTTTTATAATGATATTGACTGTTTTTTGTTTGATATCTTTACGTGAGATATTAAGATTATGATAAGTTAATTTATATGGTAATTCTCTGCCTGTCAGATTAATTTGAAAATAGATTTCTCCTGCAATACTATCAGCATTATTAGGATCAACATTACTAAAAGAACCAGTCACACCAATACCTATATCACTTTTAAAAGTATCCTTTGCTACCTTAGCCATTTCTATAGCTGTTTCTTTACTATAAACACCATAAGTATTAATAATCTCACTAGGAACGCCAAACATTATCTTCGCTTCATTAGAATAACTAATATAAGATCCTTTGATAATAGCGGATGAACCTTCATAATCAGTAATATTACTAGCAACTAATCCTGAAGTACAACTTTCCATAGTTGCTATTTCTAGCTTATTATCAATCAAATATTGTGTTAATTCACCATTATTCAAACTTAATATATATTTTTTTATTTTTCTTATAATGATTAAATCATCAACATCTTCTAAGCATGTCCAACTCATATGATATTCTTGTCTATATATCAATACTTCTACTTTATCTTTATAATGAATAGCACGGGTATAAAAATCGCGATTATAAACTACAGGATTCAATGTTTCATTTTCGGTATATGATTCAAATATAAATAAATTATCTTTTATATGATATGTTTTCATTTTATTCTCCTTTGCATTATTATTCTATCATAAATATAAGATTTAAGGTATACTAAATATTAGGTGATTAAAATGAATGAAATAAAAATAACAGATATTAAAGGAATTCAAATAGGATCTTGTGAAGATGCAAAAGCAGCAACAGGATGCACAGTTATTATCGTAAAAGATGGGGCAACTGCAGGCGTTGATGTAAGAGGCGGAGCTCCTGCTACGAGAGAAACAGATTTACTGAATCCTAAGAATTTGGTTTCTAAAATACATGCGGTGATGCTTAGTGGTGGTAGTGCGTTTGGACTAGATGCGTGTAGCGGAGCAATGCAATATTTAGAAGAAAAAGGTTATGGATTTGATATGCAAGTTGCTAAAGTTCCTATCGTTTGTGGCGTTTCATTATTTGATTTGAGCGTCGGAGATCCTGATATAAGGCCAGATAAGCAAATGGGATATCAGGCTTGTATTAATAGTGAAAAGAATGCAATATTAGAGGGTAATTATGGGGCCGGATGTGGTGCCAGTGTCGGTAAAATATTAGGGCCACAATATGCGATGAAAGGTGGGTTAGGAACTTATGCAATGGATATGGACAATATTCAAGTTGGTACAATTGTTGCAGTTAATGCCTGTGGTAATGTTATTGATTATCAAAGTCGTAAGATGTTAGCTGGCACATATGATAGAAGACAACATAAATTCATTGATTTGAATATGGCTACGGAGCATATAAGACAAACATCAGGTGCCAATACTACCATTGGTTGCATTGTCACTAATGTCAAACTCGATAAAGCACAGTGTACAAAAGTAGCTTCTATTGCTCATAATGGTTATGCCTTAGCTATATCACCAGTCCATACCATGAGTGATGGTGATACCATATTTGTATTAAGTACAAACGAAGTAGAAGCTGAGGTTGATGTTGTAGGTATACTGGCAACCCAAACAATGGCCATAGCTATTAACAATGCTGTAAAAAAAGCTAAAAGTGCTTATGGTTTATTGGCTTATGAAGATATGTAAAAATTTCTGCGTATGAAGATATGTAAAAATTTCTTGTATTAGCAATCATTCTATAGTATAATACTTTTAGCAAAGCCAGACTTGAATGCTGTTTTATGTAACATCCTTTTAAATTCTAGGTTAAAAAAGAGGCTCAGCATATCATAAGTTACAAAATCGTCTGGCTTTTTTTTGTAAACGTTTAAAGGAAGGGGCGATTGTATGACATCTACTTATTATGAAAAATTATTATTTAATGAAATGAGATTATTTCCTATTCGCATAACTTCTTCATTGACTGATGAACGTATGATTAAAGCAATGACATTAAGTGAAAATATCAGATCATCTTTAGGAATAGCTCTTATTCCAGAGGATATTATAAAATTTGCGAAAAGCGATGATATGGATACTTTATATAATCGTTTAGTGAAAGCGTTAGGTGAAGTTAAAGCTAAACCTATGTATCCTGATTTTCCTCATACTGTTATGAATATGGAAGAAGCAGAGTTTAGATTTCATCAATATCTTCATTATTTTTCTACTTATGGTATTGAAGATATTTTAGGTGTAGAAATGACAAAGGGATGGTTACCTAGTGAGGCAGGTCTTGTTTCTGACACTGAAAAAACAGAAGTAGATGCATTACTCATTCCTGAAAAAACCATCGAACTGATAGATGTTAAAGATCAATATATGATACCCCTTAAAAAAATTGTCTCTAAACGTAATCGTATGACTTTACCAGAAAACGAAATCTTAATAATCGCTTTAGAACATTCAGAAGATCAACTCGAAACGATTTGTCAATTAGATATTCCTTTTAAGGAAAATCTTATGCCGATTTTTGATAATGTTTTATCATTATTAATATTAGAAGTAAAAAGTGATCAAATACTCAAAGCATTACATGCTTTATGTCAACATACGGGAGATGTTTTTACTTGTATAAGATATGCTTTAGGAAAGCGTCATTATCGTATGCGTACTGCTGAAAGAAAAATATGTGTTAAGTTATTAGAATCATATCCTATTGCTGATTTTAAAGCAAATATGATTTTATCTAATAAAAAATCACTTAATACACATATTGTCTTAAATTATATATCATATAATCAATATTCTAGAAGCGAGGAACATAAGCAGGCTGTTAAAGATTTTAGAGATGGTAAGCTTCATTCATGGGAATCACAAATGAAATATCTTTTATCTAATGATAAAGATCATGCTTTGGATTTTATAGCTCAAAGACCTGGTATGTTACTTAGAATGGTGGCATGGCTCACGCGTTTAGGCTTCGATTCATCAGAAATAACAGAAAAACTGTTAGAAAATGTTGAAAGCTTATCAGTCCAAACATTGGTGACTATTCTTGATTATTTTGGTAATTATGAAAATATTGATCTCTCTTCATCAAATACTGCTATGATTCAAAAAGCTAAGGAATATGATATTGTTTATGATATATGTTTTAAAGTATTGACTAAACGTATAACATATCTTGATACTCCAATTAAGGATAAAAAGATATATATTAAAGAAGGTCAATATGCCTTTGATAAAATGTCTATGGAATTTAACAAGGCTTCACAAGATGGTGGTTATATAAGAAGTGGTACAGTATTTAAAATTCCTGAAGATGTACAATACTTACGTTTCTTTGTCTATTGGAATGATAACCATCGTGTTGATGTGGATCTTCATGTATATCTTTCTGATGGTGAAGGTAATCCATATAGTATTGGTTGGAATGCAGGCTTTAGATTAGGGGATATAGCATTCTCTGGAGATATTACGCATAGTAATGCAGCTGAATACGTTGATATGAATATGAAATCAGATAAACTTCATTATGTTATAATGAATATTCATTTGTATGCAGGCAAATTTTCATTTGGTGCTATAGATGAATGTTTTATCGGATTAATGGCTGTTAATAGTACTAGAGAGTATGTGCAATTATATGATCCAAAGAATTGTCTTATAACACATGATTTGAAAAATAAATATATCAATATTAATTATGGGTTCATTGATGTTCAAAATAAACTTTTGCATGTTTTAGTTAAAAATAAAGCTGCTAAAACTTACATGAATGATGTTCAACAAATTTCTCAAATTATTAATAATAAACGTTTTACTTTATCAACATATCTTAATCTCCTCATACAATCGCAACATTGTGAATTGGTGAAAAATGAGGAAGTGAAGTGATTTTGTCAAGTAGACAATTTAAATAATTAAAATGATTTGCTATTCC
>JAJQEL010000098.1 GCA_021201655.1 Erysipelotrichaceae bacterium
CTTAGTGAACTTTTAATTATTTATTTTGTTCACTTTAGAGAATCATATCATTTTTTCATTTTTTTGATTCCAAAAATTTAAAAATTTCGTTTCGATTTTCACGCATCTAGCAATTAAAATCGATAATTTTAATAAAAAACCTGTACGAAATTTTAGAAAAAAGTCTGATTTTGATACAATTTCATGAAATTTGGTAATTTTTTATTTGTATTTTATAATAATAAGAGAAAGGAGATTGATAATGTTTAACGAAGTAGTCCTTATTGGTAGGTTAGCTAAAAAACCTGAAATGAAAGTATCTGAAAATGGTACAAAGTTAGCCACTATCGTTATGGATGTTGAAAGACCTTATCGAAATAATTTAGGTGTTAGAGAACATGATTATATTAACTGTATATTATGGAAGGGCATTAGTCAAGCGGTGATGGATTGTTGTGATGAAGGTAGTTTCCTAGGTATTAAAGGACGTCTTCAATCTAAACCAGCTGATCCATCTAAGAAAAACTCTTCTATGATAACAGAAGTGAAAGTTGAACATGTCGAATTCTTAGATAGATACTTTCAGGAATCAAGTATGAAAAAGTAGTAAATTACTACTTTTTTATTTCTTTTTTTAAAGAAATTGTGTAGAATAGGGACGTATGAAAGGAGTCTTGTTATGAGTATTGATCAATCACATATACGAAATTTTTCTATTATTGCTCATATTGATCATGGAAAATCAACCTTGGCAGATCGTATTTTACAATTGACTGGAGCAGTCAGTGATCGTGAAATGAAAGATCAGCTCCTGGATAGTATGGATTTGGAAAGAGAAAGAGGTATTACAATTAAATTGAATGCGGTTCAATTAACATATACTGCTGATAACGGAGAAGTTTATCTTCTTCATCTTATAGATACACCAGGACATGTTGATTTTACTTATGAAGTATCGCGTTCTTTAGCTGCTTGTGAAGGTGCTGTATTAGTTGTTGATGCTTCACAAGGTGTTGAAGCTCAAACATTAGCAAATGTATTTTTGGCTTTAGATAATGATTTAGAAATATTGCCTGTTATAAATAAAATTGATTTACCAAGTGCTGACCCACAAAGAGTTGTTCATGAGATAGAAGATATTATCGGTTTACCTGCTGATGAAGCACCTTTAATTTCAGCTAAGACTGGTTTGAATATTAAGGATGTTTTAGAGGATATTGTAAAAAATGTTCCTGCTCCTTCAGGTGATCGAAATGCACCTACGCAGGCATTGATTTTTGATTCATTTTATGATAGCTATCGTGGTGTTATTGTTTTTGTTTGTATTAAAAACGGAAGTATTAAAGTTGGAGATATGATTAAATTTATGGCCACAAATGCTATATATGAAGTTGTGGAAGTAGGCGTAAAAACACCTAAAGAAGTAAAAAAAGATGAATTAGTAACGGGTGAGGTAGGCTGGATTGCTGCTTCAATTAAATCAGTCCAGGATATTCATGTTGGTGATACAATTACACTTGCTGATCATCCAGCAAGTGACCCTTTACCTGGTTATCGTCGTTTAAATCCGATGGTATATTGTGGTTTATATCCAGTAGATAATGCACGATATAAAGATTTAAGAGAGGCATTAGAAAAGATGGAACTAAGTGATTCTTCATTAGTTTTTGAGCCAGAAACTTCTCAGGCTTTAGGTTTTGGTTTTAGATGTGGTTTTTTAGGATTGCTTCATATGGATGTTATTGAAGAAAGATTAGAAAGAGAATTTAATCTTGATTTAATTGCGACTGCTCCTTCAGTTGTCTATCATTGTTATTTAACAGATGGAACAATGGTTGAGATTGATAATCCTGCTGCCTTACCACCTAATCAGAAGATTGATCATTTAGAAGAACCTTATGTTAAAGTTACGATTATGACACCTAATGAGTATGTTGGTCCAATTATGGAATTAGCACAAGCCAAGCGTGGTGAATATCAGGATATTGAATATATTGATGATATGCGTCAAAATGTTATTTATCTTATTCCTTTAAGTGAAATAGTTTATGATTTCTTTGATAAATTGAAATCATGCACTAAAGGTTATGCATCTTTTGATTATGAATTACATGGTTATAAAAGAAGTAATTTAGTAAAAATGGATATTTTACTCAATGGTGAAATTGTTGATGCTTTATCTTCAATTGTACATAAGGATTTTGCTTATCATCGTGGTAATAATATTTGTATTAAGCTTAAAGAAATTATTCCCAAGCAATTATTTGAAATTCCTGTTCAAGCTGCTATTTCAGGAAAAGTTATTGCTAGAACAAATATAAAAGCTTTACGCAAAAATGTTCTCGCGAAATGTTATGGTGGTGATATAAGTCGTAAGAAAAAATTGCTAGAAAAACAAAAGGAAGGTAAGAAACGTATGAAGGCTGTAGGTAGTGTAGAAATACCTCAGGAAGCCTTTATGGCTATTTTATCAGTAGATGATTCATGAAATTTGATTTTTTAGTAGATTTTTCTAAATGTTTATGTTAATATATTATGGCGATATCATGATGGAGGTGTAATAAAAATGAGAGAAAACATCATTTTAAAATGTACTGAATGTGGTGAAGAAAATTACATTAATACAAAAAATAAAAGAACTCATCCTGCAAGAATGGAAGTAAAGAAATATTGTCCTAGATGTAATAAGAAGACAACGCATAGAGAAAAGAAATAAGCCTTGGGCTTATTTTTTGTTTGAAAGGTGATATTTGATGATAAAAAGATTAATTTTAGGAGAAATGCAAGTTAATTGTTATGTTGTTTATAATGATTTGAAAGAATGTATTATAATAGATCCTGGAGCTAATGGGCAAAAAGTTAAACGATTTGTTGAATCATTAGAATTAGAAGTAAAAGCTATCTTGTTAACTCATGGGCATTGTGATCATATTGGTGGTGTTGATTATTTATATGATTTATATCATTGCCCTATTTATATGAAAACAGAGGGTATGGAGCTTTTACATAATGTATCATGGAACTTATCAGCAGCTTTTGGTGAACCTTTGGTTGTTAAAGCAATTGTGAATAAAGCTGAAGATTCTATGGTTATTGCTCATTTTCATATTCATTGGTATTTAATGGAAGGTCATTGTCTAGGCAGCAGTATGATTTATGTTGAAGAAGATAATGTTTTATTTAGTGGTGATGTTTTATTTGCTGGATCTATTGGACGTTATGATTTTCCAACTTCATCTTCAAGGCAAACAAAAGAAACGTTATATAAACTTAAATCTTTAGAATTAGATTGTCGTGTTTTACCAGGACATGGAGAAGAAACAAACCTTAAATATGAACAACAGCATAATTATTATTTAAAAAACATATAAAAAAGCTGTTTTCAAAAACAGCTTTTTTAATCAAATTCAATATTATCAACTTCGATATCGATTTTCTTGACATCTACATCTGTCATTTGCTTAATTGCATTTGCAATTTTTTCTTGTATTTCACTTGTTAGAGTTGAAATTTTGATGCCATATTTAATACGAACATGAATACAGATGTAAACATCATTATCTTTGATAGAGCAAGCAACGACAGCCTTTGTTCCTGGAATAGGAAATCCTTTGGATGTATCTAAAGAAACATTTTTCATTTCATTAACTGTTTTTTTTGTAATTTCATCAAAGACTTTAACGTTCATCATGATTTTTCCGTTTACGGAACCCTGGTCGAAACTATAATATTCGTGTGCCATAACATTACCTCTTTTCTATCTTCTATTGTATATAAATTACTGCGAAATTACAAGATTAATCACTAATAAATTTAACTTCAACCTGATATTCATTACCCATAAGATTTAATATTTCCTTTATAACTGTTGATGCATCACTAGCGAGGGCATCACCTTTTTTTATGGTTACTTTGATAGTTTTATTGTCAATTTCTACGTAGGCTTCTTCATAACCTAATTCTAATATCATTGTAACAATATCTTTTTCTTTTTCGCTTAAGCTTTTTGTTTCACTTATTGTTTCTAAAGCTTCATTGATAGCTTCAGTGGTGCTTGATTCCTGAGCTATAATCTCATTGTTTTCGGCAATTATTTCATCTCTTTTTTGATCAAGCTCTTCCTGTAATTGTGTAATTGTTGATGCTGTTGTTGTAACATTTTCCGTTTCGCTAGATGGAAGCATAATATAATAAATGGATAGAACAAGAATAAGACTGAACAGAGTTAAAAATGTAAAAGCTTGTTTATTCATAGATGATTCTCCTTTTCTATCCATTATATGCATATTAATCAAAGAATATGAAAAAAGAGCTATTTAGCTCTTCCTTGATATTTTCCGTCTATGGTATTAACAATGACAACTTCACCTTCACTAATAAATAAAGGAACTTTAATTTGATATCCAGTTTCAATTGTAGCATTTTTAGTAGCGCCAGTTGCGGTATCACCTTTAACAGCTGGTTCAGTTTCTGTTACTGTGAAAGGAACATTAACAGGTAATTGTACTCCTAATACTTCATTTTCAAAACTAGTAACTTCAACTTCATCAGAAGGTTTTAAAAAGTTGATTTCCCACTCTAGTCTATCACTAGGAATTTCAATTTGATCATAAGTCTCATTATCCATGAAAACTAATGAAGTACCATCATCATATAGATATTGCATCTTTCTTTTTTCAATATGTGCTCTTGCGACTTTTTCACTGTTACCGAATGTCACTTCAGTAGTTGAACCAGTACGCATATTTTTCATTTTAATACGAATATTTGCAGCAGCACGAGCTGTTTTATTGTGGGAATATTCTAATACAACATAAAGATTACCTTCATATTGAAAAGTCATCCCTGGTCTTAAATCACCAACACTAATCATTCTAAATCTCTCCTTTTTTTATTTCTATAGCATTATAACAAAAATTACCTCATATGTAAAATATTTTTCTAACTTACATAATCTAAAATAGGACAATGGGAGAAATTCTCGCTTTCATGAATAATATTTAATAAGTTATCATTTAATTCCTTACTTTCATGATAACATATTGAAAACATACGATGACAATCCCAATTTTCGACATTCAATATTTTCAACGATCCATCCTTAATTTCATTTTCTATCATATGAACTGAAATTATGGTTAAACCATATTCATTAAGTACAGCTTGTTTAATACTTTCCCAGCTATGACAAGTCCAGGCAGTTTGATAATCTACTTTATAACGATTCATGAATTGATCAAATTTGGCACGAGTGCCACTCCCTTTTTCTCTTAAAATGAAAGGATATTTTTCTAATTGATCCGTTTGAATAATCTTAAATTTTGTTAAAGGATGATTGGCAGTAGATATAAATACCAATTGATCTTGAATAACTGGTTCTCTAACAATTTTTGCATTTCTGATATCGCCTTCAACAATCGCAATATCTAATTTGTTTTCTAATAATTGCTCTTCTATATATTGGGTATTATCCACAGTTATTTGAATATTCATTTGTGGATAATTTTGTTTAATGTTTTTTAGCAATTGTGGAATAATGGTACATCCTACCGTTAATGTTGCCCCCAATCTAATAGTGGTATTTTCTTTATTGTTGAGAAAATAGTCATCCATTTCTTCAAATTCATTTAATATACGTGTTGAATATTTTAAGAATGATGTTCCTTCTTCGCTAATAAGTAAAGTTTTATGTGTTCTTTGAAATAGTTTAATATGATATTCATCTTCTATTTCCTGAATTTTTTGTGAAATTGTTGGTTGTGATATATACAAATTTTTAGCAGCCTGGGACATTGATTTAACACGTGCGACTTCTTGAAATATTTGTAAGTGTTTAATTGTAATTATAATTAGCCTCCTTAAAACATCATAATACAAATTATTGGAAAAACCAATAATAATTATTAAAAAACGATAATTTTTGAAGTGATTTTGTCAAGTAGACAATTTAAATAATTAAAATGATTTGCTATT
>JAJQEL010000058.1 GCA_021201655.1 Erysipelotrichaceae bacterium
TCCTTAGTGAACTTTTAATTATTTATTTTGTTCACTTTAGAGAATCATATCATTGCTTCTTCCACGTCTTTTACAACATATATATCATCAGATTGAGGCAATGTTCCAGTAAGAAAAAGATTTTTTGTTTGATCTTCACTAAGAGTACTGCCTTCCATCCTATTGGAATTGTAAGCAAATACTATCTGGGAAATACTATAAATACCACCTTTATCATTTTTCTGATGTTCTATTAAAAATCTTTGACATAGTTTATCTACAATTTTTCGTTCTTCAAATGATGTTAAATCTTCTAAATTTTTTAATAATAACATATTCATATTTTCCATATTCTTACATCTCAATATTGATATCACTACTTATTGTTTCATTAATAATTTTTCGATAATTAGATATTGAAATAGTAATATCTTCATAACCATTTAATCCATGTTGTGAAGCTAGCGTTTCTGTATAATCTTTTAAACGATATACTGTAAAACCATATCTAGTATTATCTAAATCCGTTACATCAGTTGTATAATAATGCGTTACTACAGGTGTTAAAGTCACATTTTCAATACTACAATTGCCGTCTTCATCTTTTACTAAATCAAATGATAACATACCACCTAATTGACTTTCTTCGCTCATCATACCACTTAAAAAATTTCCCAAACTATAAGCACATAATGTTTGATGACCATCATTACCATCTAACCATACTATATCTTGTAAGGTATGCGTATGGGTTCCTAAAATAACATCAACATCTAATGAAGCTAATAGCTTTGAATAAACTGTTTGATAACTATTCAAAGTATCACTATCCTCACTACCCCAATGACATGAAACAATTACAAAATCAGCTAATTCTTTAGCTTTTTTAACATCACTAGTGATTAAATCTTCATCAAAGAAATTAATACAATAACTATTAGGAATCGTATGATCATTCACTGTTTGGTTATAAGCAAGAAAAGCTATTTTTATACCATTACATTCAATAATTCTAATATTATCTCTATCGCTTTGTGATTTGTATAATCCTATATATGTTAAATCATCATATTCTTCAAATACACTAATAGAATGTAGCAAGGCATCTAGACCTTTATCTAAAGCATGATTAGTTGATCCATTAATTATATCAAAACCTATGTTACTTAGAGTTTCTGCCATTTCGTCAGGTGTATCAAATTCAGGATATCCTGAAGGTGTTCCGCCGCCTAAAATTGTTTCTTGATTGATAAAAGATAAATCAGCTGATCTTATATAAGATGCTATATTGGTATAAAAGCCAGAAAAATCATAACCATCATCAGTTTCAGCTTCTTCTAGAAGTAATGTATGCATAATATTATCACCAACAGCACTAAATGAAACGCAATCTTCATTTATCTCTTCTTCTGTTTCTTCCTGTGGAGGTATGACAGTAACTTCAGGTTCTTGTTTTTCTGTAGTCGTACATCCTACTATTAATAATAATATGCATATAAGCTTTAAATACTTCATATAACCACCTTATTTTGTTGTGCTGCCAAATCCACCATTCCTTATTTCATTAGTATCATCATCTTCTACAATACCATATTGCATGAATAAGCCTTGGGCAATACCTTCGCCTTTTTTTATATCTACTGTTTTATTTTCGTTGGTATCATTAGTCATTTTAATAAATATATGACCTTCATTATCAGAATAATAATAATCACTATCAATAATGCCTACCGTATTATTTAATTGTAATCGATATTTAAATCCTAAACCGCTTCTTGGATAAATCATTAATACCCATCTTTCATTCATTTCACATCTAATACCTGTTGGAATTTTAATAGTTTCATTTGGTTTTAATGTGATGTCTATAGGTGTGTAAAAGTCATAACCAGCTGAGCCTTTAGTGGCTCTTTTTGGTAGTTTGATATCATTATAGATATTTTGTATTTGTTCATTAGTTAGATTAAAATCTGCCATTCCTTCACTAAATTGTTTTAAAGATACTTTATAAAATTTTGCTGTATTCATATTTATTCTCCATAATATTCTTCTAACGTTAAATTATTTTCATATAAGTAGGTTGCTAGTTCTACACCAACATATCTAATATGCCAAGGTTCATAATTATAATTAGTTATCTCTGTTTTATCTTGTGGATATCTTAAAATAAAACCATATTTATAAGCATCACTTTCAATAAACTGTCCTATATCACTATCAGCAACTGATTCACTTAAACGATCACCTGTTGTCTTATAAGAAACATCCATTGCTAATCCTAATTCATGTTCACTTCGACCTGGATAAGCACTATATTGAGAGGCATAAGTAATATCATAAACATTCTTTTGATTATTCCAATAAGTTTCCTGTGTTTCATATGTACGATACCCAGAAATAGAATAAAGTTCAATACCTTGTTCTACTGCTGCATTATAAAATGCTTCATAAGCTTCAGCTGCTTCTTCTCTTAAATATATATATATTGATTATCACAAACAGATACTAAATCATCAGGTTCCCATTCTTCATCAATATAATGTAATTTATTCACTAGTACTGTTATATCAGTAGGATCATCTACTTCTTCAGCAATGCATGTTTCTGGATTAAAATAAGTTTCATTAAGAAATTCCACAACATCTACTATCAATTGTTGAGTTATTGTATTACCAGCACTATCACTTAAAGTGTATGTAATGATTTGTTTACCTATTTTGCTTGTATCTATTTCGTTATAAGTTACTTCTTCCATTATATCACCGTCATCATTATCCAAAGCAGATGATATATATGATGTATAATCAATCGTAGCATCTATATCAACATGAATTCTTTGCTTTGTTAATTCTAATGTTGGTGCTTGAGTATCTATTTCTTCTTGCTCATCAGTTTTAGAACATCCCAGCAATAAGAAACAACATAACAAAACCAAAGCTATTTTTTTCATTAAACACCTTCCTTTTTAACGTGTTCCTCCGCCTCCCCCACCAGAGAAACCACCGCCTAATGATGAACTACTACTAAAAGTCGATTCTACATTATTATGAGCTTTTACACCATTATGAACAAAACCATGGATATGATAAACATAATAATAATATCCATAATCATAATGATCATTTAAGTCGTTATTTAAACCTAATACACTTCTTAAAATTAAATAATATGAATCATTTACTTTTAATAGTTCTTCTTCACTACATGTTTCTAAATACTTATTTAAAGCTAATATTTGATACATATTTTCTTTAACATCTACATTAAAGACTTCTCTTTGAGTTTTGATAGTAAAGAATAGAAACTTACCTGATATTTCCTCATATGTTAGTTTACCCATATTTTTGTATTGATTACACATATAATTTTCAACATGTTCATACCAATCAGTAAAGTTATAATAATGATTTTCACAATATTTGATAAAAGCTTTTTCTTTAAGTATTGGTTTATCTTTAGAGGCTTGTTTCAAATACATGAGTAATTCTTTATCTAATTCATTATTTATTTGCATTTGATCTAAATCTATAGATAACTTCTTCTTATCCTGATAAATAGCCTGATCATTAAGGCACCTTATAATAATCGCTTCTAATAAACCACTATCATCTTCTATAAGATCTAATTTCTTAGCTAAATAATAAAACTCATAAATATCTTTAATCGGTATATCTTTTGATGGAGTAATGTTTTCATCCGATAATAATGAATGATCACTAAAAACAAAAGCTTCTAATTCCTTTTTCTTTGAAGTATAACCAAAAATTGTAGCAACCATCGCTATAATAGCAGCAATAATACCACCAATACCTGCAACAACATAATCAGGAATATCTTCATCAGTATATAGTTCTTCTTTAACATCATCTAAATTATCATCAACATATATCAAATTATCAAAACAATCATCTTGAAACTCTAATACTAACTGTATGCCACCATCTTCATAAATTGTATCTTCACTTTGCAAAATAAGATAACCATTATCAAAAGCATAATAACCATCATATCCAAATGTATCTACAAAAATACTATCTTCATCTAAATCAAAATAAGAAGAAATAGTTACAGTAGCCTCATCAACATCTAAAGACATTTCTGAAAAAAATGCAAAATTACAACCTTGATAATCATTGTATTGTCGTATAAAGTTGGATACATCATATTCAAAAGTATAAACTCTATGACCATAATCCCCAATACCAAAACATATCTCATAATAATCACCATCATTAACTAAACCACATTTATTGTTTTTATCTTCTTTAGAAGCATTAATATCCCATTCGCCAATATTAGTGTAAACTGTATTGTTATCATCAATAACCTTTAAATTAGTTATCTTGGAATCACCCATATTTTCCACAACCTTGTAGACTTCTGTTCCTTCTTCGACATATATATCCCATGTTTCACTAATATGCGCATTACCTTGCTTATCAATGTAGGCTGTTATATTCATCGAATTGACACTATTTTCAGCATTGACTTTAATACTCCCAAATATCAAACATAAAAATACCGATAAAGCCATTATTAATTTTTTCATTGTCTGTTTCCCCTCCAGATATATTCATATCTTCAACGTCATTATAAACTATACGAATATAAAATTCATTAAGAAATCCTAAATTTTGATATTTCACACAATTAAAAAAGTAAGAGTTAATCTCTTACTTTATCCACAAACAATTTAATTTTTTCTGTCGCAACTTTTAATTCTTCAAGACTATAAGCATATGAGACACGAATGAATCCTTCACCCGCATCGCCAAAAGCCGTTCCTGGAACACATGCGACTTTTTGATCTTCTAGTAATTTTTCACAGAATTCATCAGATGTTAAACCAGTGGAACGAATACATGGGAATACATAGAAAGCCCCTTGTGGCTTAAATGTTTTAAGTCCCATATCATTAAATGCTTTCACCACAAAATTACGTCTTGTTTTATATGAATCACGCATCATTTCTACTTCTTTATCACAATGTTTTAATCCTTCTACAGCTCCATATTGCGCAGGAGATGGTGCAGACATAATAACAAATTGATGAATCTTATTCATAGCTTTTGTAAAAGTTTTATTAGCTAAAACATAACCTAAACGCCAACCAGTCATAGCGAATGCTTTAGAAAAACCACTAACAATAATAACTTGATCCTTTATTTCATCAAATTCTGCAATAGAGCAGAATTCTTCTTCATAACTTAATTCAGCATAAATTTCATCAGATAAAACAATAATACCTGATTCCTTAATAATAGGAACAATCTTTGCATAATCTTCTCTAGTCATAAATCCACCAGTAGGATTAGATGGATAATTGATAAGAATAGCTTTTGTCTTAGGCGTAATAGCAGCTTTTAACAAATCTGGTGTTAATTTAAATTCATCCTCTTCTCTAAGTTGAATGGTCACAGGAGTTGCTCCTGCTAATTCCACACCAGGAATATAAGCTACATATCCAGGATTTAAAACAATCATTTCATCACCAGGATTTAAAATACTACGTATGGCAATATCAATACCTTCAGACCCACCAACTGTGACAATACAATTATCAACAGGATCATAGGAAACATTGAATCGACGTTTAAAATATTTACAAATTTCGATTCTTAACTCTAATAACCCCTGATTAGCTGTATAGAATGTTTTACCTTTTTCAATCGAATAAATAGCTGCTTCTCTAATAGCCCAAGGAGTTGTAAAATCTGGTTCCCCAACACCTAAAGAAATAACGCCTTCCATTTGTGATGCCAAATCAAAAAACTTACGAATACCACTAGGCTTAATCGTCTTAACACGATCACTTAACATATCTTCATAATTCATTTAAGCCAGCACCACCAATCTATCATTCTTATCTTCTTCATCTTCAACTAAAACAATACCATTATTCTTATATTGTTTCAAAACAAAATAGGTTTGTGTACCAGTAACACCTTCAATACTTGCTAGTTTACTAGCTACAAAATAAGCTGCTTCCTGCATAGTTCTTCCTTTAACAACAGCTAAAAAATCAAAACTTCCACTTAATAAATACATAGTATCTACTTCATCAAATTTATAAATATGACTAGCAATTCTATCATAACCATAATCCCTTTCAGGTTTCGCATTGATTTCAATTAAAGCAGTCACTATTTCATTATTTGTACGATCCCAATTAACAATTGTATAATAGCCACAAATGACTTTTTCCTTTTCCAATTCCGTTAAACGTTCAATAACATGATCCTTACTCTCATCTAAGGCGGCCGCTAAGTCAGTAATTTTCATCCTCGCATTTTTCTGTAATAAATTTAACAATAACTTATCTTCCATAACGTTTCCTCCTCTTTTTATATAAATATAATTGTAATATATTTTAAACGTTTATGAAAGACTAAATTGATAAATCAAAAAATAATTAATTCACAAACAAAATAAATCTTTTTTATTTAGTAAACAAGCAGATAATATGGTACAATAAAGGATATGAAAGGAAGTATTGATATGATTTTTTATGTTTCAAGTTATGGTAAAAAAGATGATAAGGGCATCTATATCATAAACTTTGATGAAGAAAGCTTAAAACTTACAAAAGTTCAACAAATAATAACCATTGATTACCCATCATATATGATTATTAACAATCATAATTTATATACGACTTATAAGAATGCAAGTAGTAAAAATGATGGTGGTGGTATAGGTAGTTTTTCCATTAAGGGTGATCAGCTGTCTTTGAATAGTAATTATCGTTCTAGTGGACGCTCATATACCCATTTATGCATAGATAAGGATCAAAAATATCTTTTTGCAGCTAATTATCATGGTGGTTCTACAGCTGCATATGAATTAGAAAATAATCAAGTTGTAAGAAAAATAGGTGCTATACACCATCGTGGATTAGGTCCTGATTTATTAAAAAGACAAACAAGCCCACATGTTCACTATGTTGGTTTTACTCCTGATAATAAGTTTTTATATGCTGTTGATCTAGGAGCTGATAAGGTTGTTATGTATCGTTACAATAATGGTATTCTCAATGAAGCTGAGGATTATACTTTGAATGTCATACCAGGTTCTGGTCCTAGACATATGATATTTTCTAAAGATGGTCGTTTTGCCTATTTAGTTAACGAAATATCAAATCAAATTATGGTTTTTAAATATACAGACGGCTATTTATCAATGGTACAATCTACAAGTTGTATCCCAAATAGTTTTAAAAAATTTACAAGTGCATCAGCTATTCGTTTGACGAATAGTGGAAATCACTTATTTGTTTCTAATAGAGGTCATGATAGTATTGCCATGTATCGTGTTAATAAAGAGACTGGTAAGATTTCTTTAATATCTATGGTACATACAGGTAAGGAACCTAGAGATTTTAATATAATAAATGATAAATATTTGATTGTTGGTGCACAAAGCGATGATAAATTACAAGTACTTACTTTTAATGAAGAAAATGAAAAATTAGTACTTACTGAAAGTGAAATAAATATTCCTGCTCCAGTATGTATAACAATCAATGAATAACGCAACCAAATGGTTGCATTTTAATTTAGCTTATTTTGCAGTTCATGAACAAGTTGTAATAGTTGGGGTGGATAGTCAACATAATTGGATAATTCTAAGACATCTTTCGCAAATTGAATATATAGTTCATCAGGATTTTGAGGTGTTTGATCCTTTATATTATAAAATTCTTTAACTTTTTCATCACACATAAGATAATTATCTTTAATAGGTTGATTTAAAGCTAAACCCTCAATCGTTTTCACACGGCTTAAGGCAACATAAAGTTGACCACAATCATAACAATAAGGAATCAAATTAACAGCATCATAAGTTTGTCCTTGGCTTTTATGAATAGTAATGGCATAAGCAAGTTTTAAAGGTAACTGGATAAATTTTCCAACAACAACTTTCTTTAAATGCTTATTAGAGATACCATCAATAACATCTTCAATTATTTCATAATTTTCGATATCCCATTCATAGGTGTTAATATTAACTATTTTAGAAGTTTGATCCAATTTCACTTGAACACTATTGTCATTGAGTTTCATAATCGTTCCCATGGAGCCATTTTGATATAAAAAATCTTCAATATCATTCACAATAATCATCACTCTGGCATTCACTTTTAGTTCTAATTCATCAACAGTTGTTTTATCTGATGCTTTAACATCTCCTATAACCTGTGAATAATAAATAGTGGACTCCGAATCGATTTTATCTAATTCCTGTTTGTTTATTTTATTAACTAAAGCATTTCTAGCCGATAAGACGATACCATTAGGAATTTTATCTTTTGATGCATATTCATTAAAATAATCAATAGCTGTTGCATCGCCAATACGTATTTTATTTAAATTTTTAATGAATGTATGATCTAATTGACGAATCACTTCTTTTAAGACAATTGTTTGAAAATGACAATCATGCCAATACTTTGATTCAAAAGCAAAACCTTTATGATAATTTGGATATATCTTTGTTAGAATATCATAATCATGATTGGTTGTGACTGGAGGCAACTGAAAGAAATCACCAACCACAATGAGTTGTTTAGGTTGTGACATAGATTCGGCTTTTTTTATAACCCTTATTACATAATCAAACAAATCAACACGACACATGCTTATTTCATCAATAATGATGATTTCGGCTTCTTTTACGGTTTTTGGTACTTGTATTTTAGAAGTATTAATTTGTGGTTCAGGACTTACCTGAAAGACTCTATGAATGGTAACACCACCAATTTGAATTGCAGCAATACCCGTTGGTGCACACACAATCATCTTTTTCTTTTGTTTTTCATTTTCTTTAATGAATGCTTGTATCACATAAGATTTCCCTGTTCCTGCTTCGCCTGTTAAAAAAACATTTTGTCCACTCATCATCAAATTATAAGCTTCTTGTTGTTCGTCAGTAAATTTTTGATGTGTATATGTCGGTTTCTTTTGTTTAAAAGGTACTGGTTTTTCTTTTTGTATACCTAAAAATGTTTCTGCTTCTTGTTTTGTATTAAATTTTTTAAAAATAGCTCCTGGATATTTATTGGTTTGTGCTTGACATTCATCCCAGGTTTCATAAATACCAGGTTTTTTACCAACTTTGACTGCATAATATTTTCCCATATTTTCTCCTAAAAAAAGATGAAGTTATTTCTTCATCTTAATGACATATATAACTTCCTCGTCTGTTTCCTGTGTTTCAAATTGCACTGTTACACCTGCATGTTGAACCATATCAATAGCTTGATCTAATGTATTCATCGCTATTTTTAAGTTTTGTGAAATACTTTTATTTTTACCTTTTTGTTTTTTAGGTTCTATTTTTGTTTTTATACGTTTTTCCGTTTGTTCAACATTGAGATGCTTATCCATAATCTCTCGCAGCATTTTATTTTGAGCAGCTGTTGAATCTAATTTTAATAATGCACGTGCGTGTCTTTCGGTGATATCTCTTCTTCTAACAGCTTCCTGAACAGTTATAGGTAATTGTAATAGTCTTAGCTTATTCGCAATTGTACTTTGTTTTTTCCCTACTTGCTGGGCTAATTCTTCCTGGGTTATTTGTTGAATATCTAATATATGTTGATAAGCTAAAGCTTCTTCGATTGGTGAAAGATCTTCTCTTTGAATATTTTCTACAATAGCCGCTGTTGTACTTTGTTTTTCATCATATTCTCTAACAATACAAGGTATTTCTTCTAAATTTGCTAATTTACATGCTCTAAATCGTCTTTCCCCTACGACTATCTGATAATGATCGTCTATAGGTCTTACAACAATTGGTTGTAATAAACCATTTTGTTCTATAGATACAGCCAGTTCCTGTATTTTTTCTTTTTCAAAGTGGGTTCTAGGCTGATGTTCGTTAGCTTCTATTAAGTTAATATCAATAAATTTATAGGCTGGTTCTTTCATTTTTTCACTTCCTTAAGAATCTTCACTATTATAACATTTTTATAAAGAAAACAAAACAAAAAGCTGTAATATGTCTACAGCTTTAATAGATTTTTAAGTTTTCCATCACTAGTTAGCATATGAGCTACAATTAGTGAAGCCAACGGAACAGTAAAAACAATGCCTAATGTACCTGCAATACTTGTTGCATATTCAATAGTAATATAATTAGAAAATAATAACTGTTTAATATCAACATCATAAGAATAAAGAACCAACAAGGAAACAAATGCACCTCCAGTAAATGCAAATATCAAAGTATTTGTCATTGTCCCAATCATATCTTTACCTATTTCAATACCAGATTGAAACAATTCTTTACTTGTAATATCAGGTTTATGATGAAAGATTTCATATAGTGAAGAAACAATGGACATCCCAACATCCATAATAGCTCCTAATGATGATATGAGTATACCTGCAAATAATATATCAATAACTTTTAAGCCAGTAGATTGATTAATTAATATCAGACTTTCAGATTCATTACTGCTAAAACCATTAATATGTAAAATTATAGACATAAGATAGAAACATAACGCAGCAAATATGACACCTAAAATAGTTGCAGCTATAGCACTATATGTTTTAACAGATTCACCATTAAGCAATAAAAGACTGACAGTTGTTGATAAACCAATAATAATAATTGTTATAGGAATAGGTGGATAACCTGAAAATACCATTGATAATAATATACCTATAATTACAAACATACTATAAACTAATCCTAAAATCGATCTAATTCCTTTGCCTCTACCAATCATTGTGATCGCCATACAAAGAATAGCTAGAAAAACAAACATCCCAAAGCCTCTATCATATTGATATACTGTATAATAGGGATCTGTGCTATCAGGCTCATCAGCTACTACTATTATTTTTGAACCTTGATACACTCTTACATTATGAACAGCTGTTACATAATTTGTGATATTAACAATATTTCCCTTTGTTTGTCCTTCTAATAGCTCTACTTCTATTATCTGACTTCCCAAATAAATTCCCAACGTTTCATCATATTCAATATCTTCACTCACTATTTCAACAACTTCACCTTTTACATAGTTTATTGTAGAATTATTGACACGAGAATATTCTTTAACAAGATAAGTGTTAAAAACCCATGCAAATAATATTGATAATAAAGTAATAATAATCACTATTTTCTGTTGTTTCAATATTTCTAAAACCTTTTTCATAAAACCTCCAAAATGAAATAAGTGGTAGTGTCCTACCACTTACTTCTTTAATGATTGCTTATCAATTAATCATTTTCTTTTTTCTTTCTTAAGAATACTATACATCCAGCTGCGGTGAACAATAAGATGGTAGCTGCTAAAGCATTTGTGTTATCACCTGTTTGCACATTACTTGATGAAGATGTAGTAGATGATGTACTATCATCTGAACTACTTGATGTATCAGTTGTTGTATCATCCGTATCTGCAGTATCGCTTGTAGTAGCTTCTGTCAAGCTATCATAAGCTACTTGCAATGCTTTAATAGCACTATTGATTTCTCCTTGAGTTGCTGATATATCACTTAATACTTCATTAGCAGTGTTTAATGCTGTTATATATGCTTCATATGATTCAGCTGTATAAGTACTTTCTGCATTTATAATTGCTTCTAATTGAGAAATAAGTGTTTCAAGTTCCTCTCTATCAACTGTTGTCGTTGTTGTAGTTAAACCATCATAAGCTGCTTGTAATGCTGCTAAAGCACTATCGATTTCATCTTGTGTAGCATCTTCATTACTTAGTACTGTATTAGCTGCGTTTAATGCTATTACAAATGCATTAAAAGATTCAGTTGTATAAGTGTTATCAGCATTTGAAATTGTTTCAACTGTTAATACTAATTCTTCTAAATCTGTAGTATCAGTCTTATAAATACTAAATTCATCAATTTGTTCCCAAGTTCCACTTGTTTCGTTATAGTTATAAGTTGTAATTTTAAATTCAGTATCACTAACTTCCACATTAGAAATTGAACGTTCATAAGATTGATCCATAACAGCCGCATAATAAGTATCTACATTAGTTTTAATATCATAATACTTACTACCACTAGCAGAGTTAGCTGTTACATATAATGTTCCCGCTGGATTTGTTACACTAGATAATTCTGTTGTATCTGTTACAACTTCATCACCATACATGATATTACTACGCACATAAACATGATCGTGACCCATCAAAACAACATCAATATTCAACTCATCAAATACTGGAATATATTCACTTCTTCTTTGTAAGATATCACTATCAACCGCATGAGATGCAACTGAATAAATAGAATGGTGGAATACTACAACTGTCCAAGTTACATCAGGATTAGCTGCAATAGCTTCTTCCATAAATGTTTTATGTTCTGCTGTACTCATATTATTTGAGTTTAAATCCATAAATAATGTATTGTTATAGACATACCAATAATCACTGCCAGCGGCTGTACTACCATATGAAGTAACATTTGGTAAATTAAAATGTTGACTATACGAACTAGAACTTGTATCATGGTTTCCAACTGTTGTCGCTTGTGCTACACTTGTTAATTGTGAATTTTCTAAATAACCATCATATTGTGTTTCACTATTAACTGTATTGACTTGATCTCCAGCCGATAAGATAAAGCTTGGATTAAACTTATTAACACTAGCTAACAATGTTGCTGCCCAACCTTCTGTATCAGTATCTGTACTACCAGCACCAATTTGCGGGTCACCTGCTAATATAAAATTATATGAACCATCAAAATCATCTGTTTCAAAACTATAGATTTGGCTTACAGTATCTTCATTAATTAAACGATATGCATATTTTGTGTTTTCTTCTAAATCAGAAATAGTTGCCTGGAAATAATAATAACCACTATTATTAGAAACTTGTGCATCTACATCAATAGTTGTATATCCACTTTCAGGGAATGCTCCACTCACTAATTGGGCATATTTACAAACCTGTAATTGACCAGTTTCACTACTATCAGCATACCATGTAATATTTCTTTCTGTTTCATCAGATCCAACTGTTAAATTTACTGATTTTTGTGTAATTGTTGTATCAGTATCATCTGATGTCTCAACCTCTTCGTTAAAATCGACTTCTAATGAAGTAAATTCAAAATAAATATCAGAGCTGCTTGATCGACCTTGATGAATTTCTACGGCAATAATGTTATCACCTTCAACAATAAGATCTTTAATATCATCATAAGTTAAGCTAATGTCACCTGTTTTAGGTGTTCCTGCATTTGATCCTCCATATTCCATATTTGATGTAATACCATCTGCATCAAATGATGCAATCTTTGTACCATTTAAATAAACAATAGCAGCATCATCATAAACTAAAGAACCTGTGATAGACGTTATAGTAGATAAATCATAACTTGCTAAAACTGAACTATTAATAGTTGTTCTAAAGAAATAGGCTTCAATATCTGTTGTTGTACCTTCATAATACTGAGTTAATAAAGTATAAGAATCATATCCTCCTCCAAGTGATGCAACAGCACCATTTTTAGCACCAAATGCTCCAGTTGCCTTGCTCCATGATGAATCATCATAACCTAATTTTGCCCATGCTTGAGCATCATAATCTTCTGACGAAGAATCGCCTGCTGGATCTGTTTCGCCATCGTAATAAGACCAAACTGTTGATGAATCAATCAAAGTCAAAGATTCTGTCGTTTCAGATGTTTCTGCATAAACTGTGCTTACTTTATTTAATTGAGTTGTTACACAACCAGCACCTAATGCTAAAGACAACCCAACTGCTGAAGCTTTCAAAATCAATTTCTTCAAACTGTCTTTTTTCATTTTACCTCTTCCTCCTTATAGGTCGAGATAATATTACCATTCACAAATAATGCCCTCAATAGGCTTTACAAACACTTAAATAATCTTATTAAAGATGTTATATTTCTTAAGCATTATTTCTCTAAATCTTTATTTTTTCCTAACAAAAAGAAGTATTATAAATATAATACTTCCATAAATTCTAGAAACTAACAATATACATATAATTTCAAACAATTATTAGTTATATATAAATCATTAAATAATTGATGCCCTATATAATCTTCTAAAATATCAATTTTAAAATAATCCAACAAAAATTCTGTAAATCCACTTAAAATCATAACATGATTATTAGGTATAATATATAATTTTTCTTGATATTCAAAAATTGTCATTGGCGTTACCAATTCATTATATAGACTCTTAGATAACAAACAATTGTTAAACAAGCACATTATTGTGGTTATAAATTTTTGAATAATGAAATACCATTGTTCTTTGTTAATATATCTTAAGTCAGTTAACATACAATTATCAGACACATATTTTTTATAAAGTGCACTGTCTTCAATAGGATAAAAACACAAATCTTTTTCATAGCATAATTCATAACATGAAAAATGTTTAATTGATTCAATCATTGGATAACTGATATACAGTTTTCCGTTTTCGGTTTCATTATCAAATACACTAAGCATATCTTTCATTATTTCATTATGATTTTTACCTTTGGCAAATCAATATGACCATCATAGTCAAAAAACAAATATACTTCTGAATAATCATCACGATTTAGATTTCTAAAATCTTGTGAATTGAATTTATCAATTCTTCTGTTATCTTGATGAATGCTTTTTTCTTTAATTATTTCAATAATATTTGTATAACTATTATCATATTCCATTTGCTTAGATAACGCATATATACTTGTGCCATTAGGTAATATTATAAATTCAATTTTTGTTTTTGTAAAAAATGTTTTTTGTATGTTCTGAATAAGCATAGGTTCTGTTCGTGTTCCTTCAACTATAAAAGCTATTTTTGTATTTTCACTCATCAAAAGCACCTGCCTTATACATCTTTTGAAGATTATGAGCTTTTCTTAATTCTTTACTTGTCAAATTACTCATAGATTTGATACCCTCATTTTGCATAATAAACAAACAATCTGGTCTAAACAAATCATTATTCATTAAATTAGTATTATGTGAAGTGAATATAATTTGTGTATTTTCTTTTTTGAGTATTTTTTTTACAACTTCATTTGCAAGTTCAAAATGATAGTATGCGTCAAATTCATCCATATATATAAAAGAGACATTATCGCTTGAAATAGACCAATAATAAAATAAAGCTAATGCACGTGTACCAGTCGAAGCAACTGAGTTAAATTGAGCTTCTCCATTCTGATATTTTACAAAAATTTTATTTTTTCCATCAATCTTACGTGAAATCAAATGATAATTGATATCAATACTATGAAGAAATTCTTCGAAATCTTGTAAACAACCTTTTCTAACAATAGCATCTTCTACTCTATCGTTACCTGTCATATACCCAAAATATCTATTAACTTCTAAAGAATAAAACAACAACATATTATTTACAAAATCAATAAATTTTTTAAATACATTATTTACTGTATTTTCTTTTAAAACTGAATTATTATTAATATATTTTATAAACGATAATGTATTGTTTTTAAGCTGAATATTAAGATTTTCTGTTCCTTCTAATAAGCAAAACCCTTTTTTATTACCATGATTATATTGTATAACAATATGGTCATTAATTTTTAATGTTTCGTAAAACAATTCTTTAGCGCTTATCTTAGTATAAGCATATTCAACTGTATCTTTGTTGAATTGAAAAGTATAATCAAATTCAATATTCTCATCGTTATAATCCAGATTTTTATATGGTTCAACCGTAGAAAGAGTATTTGTATTATCAGTAAGATTACTAACAATATCAAATATTGCAAGTCCTAAATTTGATTTACCAGATGCATTTTTACCAAATATAACACCATTTTTGACTATACCATCTTGAATAAGATAAGTATTATATTCGTAACCTTTAGTGTCAGATAAATCCAAAATCATATCCTTGAAATTTTTAAAATTTTTAACTTCAAATCTTTTTAACATGATCATCACCTCGCATTTAATCATAATACAATTATGTTCATTTTTCAATATTTGCCGTAGAAAAAATACGGAAGTATTATAAATCTAATACTTCCTTGATTTTCTTGATTTGGTTTTTACTTAAAACTTTATTTTTACGACTTTGAATAGCTGATAATAGCTTATCATTGTTTGTAAATAATCGATTTGTTTCTACTTCACACTCACCTTTAATAAGATATACATATCCAATTATTGGTATTTCAATATGTTCTTTTTTAAGAATACGTGTAAGAATATAGATTTCTCTTTCTAATTGCATAAGTGGATTTTTAATTTTTGTAGTTTGTGTTTTACCTTTAGGTAAATGTTTGAAATATGTCCATTGTTGTGCATCTTCATATCCAGAAAGTTTTCCACTATAACTTTTTGTTTCGACAATGACTATACCATATTGGCTAATGATAAGTTGATCGAGTTCAGTATGTTGTTTTTTGAATTCCAAAGGTACGTTTTTATAAACTTTATATTCTTTAGGAAGATTCTTTAAAACCTTATAGCTTTCTTTTTCAGCTTTAATACCTGCATTTAATATTTTATATTCTTTATAAAATAATCTAAACAACAAAACACCAGCAGCCATTACAATGACAATATACAATAGACTATAATTCAATGCAAAATGTGTACCTGCGTATGCAAAGCATGCAATAATTTCAAATACACACATCAACATACCAAATATTGATAAATATCTTCTATGATAGTTATTCAATTTCATAGATCACAAATGCCTTTACCTTCACCATATACTGCATACCAGTCAGCATTAAAATCATCAACTGCTTTTTCAATGCTAGGATTTGCAAAGATTTGTTTTAATACTGATACTGGAGCTGTAACAGCTTGAGCACCATAATTAAAAGCATCTCTAACCTGTTGAACACCTTTAAAACTAGCTGCTAAAATCTTACAATCATAATCATCCTGAACAATACGATTTGATAATTCATTAATTAATTCCATTGGATCATTACCTAAATTACCAATACGATTTACATATGGGGCAATATAATCAGCACCAGCAGCTAAAGCCATATAAGCCTGCATCAAATCATAAACAGCAGTTGCAGTGACATTCAACCCCTCAGCTTTTAATATTTTAATAGCTTTAATACCTTCATAAGACACTGGTACTTTCACATAAACCTGATCATCAACTTCTTCTATAATACGATGCGCTTCTTTAACAATTGTATCGGCATCTTTAGAAATTACCTGAATATGTAAACTTCTTTCTTTACCAATGATTTTTCTGACTTCACGCATATGTTCAAAAAAGTTTTCTGGGCTAGTTGCTTTAACAATTGATGGGTTACTTGTAACTCCTACAATTGGCATATGATCTACAGCGTCTTTGATTTCTTCTAAATTAACAGTATCAATAATAAATTCCATTTTTGTTTTCTCCTATTCTTTAATTAAATTTTTTAAACCTGTTTGTTGTACAATATCATAGAAATGTTGCATTTGTCGTGGTGAAAATTTCTGATATTGTGGTAATGCATATTCTAGATCGACTAATGAATATTTAGCTGAAGCTAAAGGATTATAGTTTAATAGTTCATATTTAACTTCAGGATAAATATCATAAATGAATCTAGCTATGGATTGTATATTATCGTCAGTAGCAGTCATTGATGGAATCAATGGTGTTCTGATAATAACCTTGTTTTTATATTTGCTTTCTAATATATATTGTATATGTTCTTTGATGATTTTTGAAGAGACTTGAGTAAAGTTTTTGTGTTTTGTTTCATCAAATTCTTTTAAGTCAATATATATAAGATCTAAGTATGGTAATGCTTGTTTTATAAGTTCTAATGATGCATAGAGGGTTGTTTCGATGGCTGTATGAATGTTTTCTTGTTTACAGCGTTTGAGAAGTTCTATGAGGTATTGACCTTGCATGAATGGTTCCCCACCCGAAAAGGTGACCCCACCCCCTTGTTTAAAGAAGACTTCGTCTTGTTTAATTTTATCCATAAGTTCATCAATGGTATAAGGTTGACTGTCATAACGAATGGCATTGCTTGGACAATAGCGAATGAGATTATCAAAGTCACTATCATAGTCTAGATTAAAATAAGGTCTATCATTTTGATAAGTCATTTGACCAGGATAAGCATTTTGTTCACATAAATGACAGTGAATGCAACTGTTTTCAAAGTAAATTGGTCGCTGCTTTGGTGATAAACCTTCGGGATTTTGACACCACTTACATCTTAAAGGACAGCCTTTAAAGAAAACTGTAGTACGAATCCCTGTACCATCATGAACGGCAAAACGTTTAATGTCAAAGACAAGCGCCTTAGATGTTGTCATAGGTTGTTCGAGCGATGATTTCATCTTGTAATTTTCCTGCTAATTCAACAAAATAAGCCGTATAACCTGCTACTCTTATAGTCAATGATCTATGGTTTTCAGGATGAAGCTTAGCATCAATAAGATCTTCTTTTCTAACAACATTAAATTGAATATGAGGTACTTCTAAATCCACAAAAGCACGTAAGAACATTTCAAATTTGTCTCGACCTTCCTGCGTTTCAAAAAATTCTGGTAAAAACTTCATATTTAATAAACCACCATTAGTTGTACATGAATTACTCATACGAGAAACTGATTTTAACACTGCCGTAGGACCACTCATATCTCTACCATATACAGGTGATAAACCACCGTCAGCTAATGGACTTAAAGCATTTCTTCCATCAGCAGAAGCCCCTACATTTTCTCCCATCGGAACGTGAGCTGAAACAGTATACATACCCGTATGATACAAGCCACCACGATAATTTGTATAATCTTTCATTCTTTCTCTAAAGTAATTTGCCCATTTAGCACCTAGATTATCAACCCATTCAATATCATTGCCATATTTAGGAGCCTTATTAAGTAACATCGTTTGGGTGATTTCATGATCTTTAAAGTCTTGTTGTAATGATTCTAATAGTTCATGTTTAGATATCATCAGTTCATCATAAACAAGCTCTTTAATAGCAGCTAGAGAATCAGCAAGATTAGCTACCTGAATCATTTGAATACCTGATAGATTATATTTAGCACCGCCTTTAGTCACATCTAAACCTTTTTCCATACAATCATCTATAACTGTAGATAAGAAAGCAGTCGGTAAGCAATCCTGATGGGCTTTTTCGACAATTTCCAAGCCTTTAATCATTTTTTCAATAAAGTAATCAATTTGTTGTTGAAAAGCATTTTCTAAATCTTCATATGTCTCATAAGTTTCAATACTACCTAAATCTAAACCTAATTGTTCATTAGTTAATAAACATTTTCCATGATTCAATGTCAATTCTAGAACTTTATTAAAATTAAACATTCCTGAATCTGACCAACCTAAATTATTTCCATGAGTGGTGAGTTCAACGCATCCTACTATAGCATAATTATGAGCATCTTTTTCATCAATATTTAAATCTTTAATCATAGTATTGATGATAGCTTCATCATTGAAGAATTGAGGCATACCACTTCCTTTAGCAACTACCTTTATAGCTGCCTGTATAAGTTCGTGAGATGAATTTTTATTAAGTCTAACAGATAAATTCGGTTGAGGTAAACCTAAATGTTCCTGAGCTTTTAAACATAATAGTGATAACTCATTATAAGTATCATGACCATTTTCATCTACGCCTCCTATGGCAATATTAAATCCTATTGGAAAACCAGCAAAGTATTTAGCACTGTTTTGATTACGTAAATAAACAATTTGATTGAATTTCAACCATAGACATTCTAATAACTCTAGTGCATATTGATCATCTATGATACCTTTTTCTTTATCATTCTTATAATAAGGATACAAATATTGATCTAATCGTCCTGGAGAAAAAGATGATGCATTGGATTCCATATGGAGTATCACAAATAAGAACCATAGTGATTGCAAAGCTTCATGATAGCTTTGTGGTGGTTGTTTTGATAAATTCATACAATTATTAGCTACAACTTGTAGTGTAGCTTGATAACTCGTTTCAACACCTGGAATCATATCTTCAATATAATCATGATATCTTTGCATAAAATGGATAGCACCCTCTAAAACAATAATGACACATTCATAAAATTCTTTTTGGTCATCTCGACATGTTTCAAGTTTATCCTGGGCTTGTTGCTTTAAACCTGCAGGGCCTAACTTTAACCATAAAGCTGTATCAGGACAAATATGTCCTTGAGCATGATCTTTTTGATTGATTTTCACAACTTTTTCAATACTTTTAATTTCTTCTTTACCTCGTTCCATAATGACATCTTCCATAGAACGACCTTGCCAATAAGGATAAATTTCTTCTCTAAATTCTTTAATATCTTCATCCTTAACTAAAAACTGATCTTGAGGACGAGTTGGCAATGTTTCAAATTCTTTATTGATCCAACTACATCCACTTTCAGGAAAAACTACACCATATCGTACACCTTTTGTACGATTACCAACAATCAATTCTTCTTTTTCAACGCCTATCTCCATTTCTTCTAAAGCTGCTTTTAAAGATAAAGCACGCTTTTTAGGTATGGATAAATCTTCATTTTGTTGATAAACACGCGTAATAATACGTGCTTGTTCAATAGATGCATAACGAGGAACGCTAAGCATCTTGTCTTTTAATACATCAATTCTTTTTGTTTGTACTAGTTCCATAACTCCTCCTAAATAATATCTATATCAAAATCATCCAACCCATTCATACTTTCACTAACAATCAAGCCATCAATATCATTTAAGCTACCAAAAATAAATTCTCCATCTTCTTTAAACTTTCTGCTTTCGCACATCAAATAACTCTTACGGCTTTGAGTTATCGCTTTTTTCTTCATAAAACCATCATCAACATAATAAGTTGATATCTGTCCATTTGTTGTATTAACACCAACAACTCCTAAAAAAGCTTTATCAATTCTAAAATAATCCAACATCATACAAGATAAAGAATCCCAAAAAGCATCGTTTTCACTATTTATTGTTCCGCCTATAAAAATAAGTTTTATATTTTGATTAGTTCTTAATGTATTTAATACATCTATCATATTGGTAATGACTGTTATTTTCTTATGTGTTTCATTTAACAATAGTGCGATTTCTAAACTACTTAAAGATGTATCTAAATAAATGGTTTCGTTATCTTTAATGAGTTGTATTGCTTTTTGCGCAATAATCATTCTTTCTTTATTAGATGTCTTTTTTCTATCAGAACTACTATATAAATGAGGATTATTTCTAATGCTTACTGCACCACCATAAGCTTTTTTTAATAATCCCTGGTTTTCGAGTAGAGATAAGTCTTTACGAATACAGTCTTCAGTAACTTGATATTCTAAAGCCAAATCCTTCACTTTAACACTGCCGTGAAGATTAACTTTACCAACAATATCTTCTTGTCTTTCTTTCGCAAACATGTTATCCCTCCTTTTTTATTGTTTTTTCTTATTACATCTTAATTATACATGAAATAATAAATATGTCAATATTATTTTGTATTTATTTTTATTGTTTTTTATTATTTTTAAATAAAATAATAAAAAACAATACCTGCAATAGGGTATTGTTTTATAATGGTTTCTTTTTTATTTGACTAAAACTTCTTGGATATTTGAGTGGGGTCTTTTTAACTTTTTCTATATACAGATTATAACGATAATCACTTTCATCACTTAAAGTAAATTCTGTCTCCAAACTGATTCGACCTCCAAGCTTTTCTATACCCATTTCAGCTTCTAATAACTCTTCTTCACCTTTTAAGCCTTTTAAAGCTATGAACTCTCCACCAACTTTAACTAATGGTAGACATAATTCATCAAGAATATCTAATCTTGCGACAGCTCTAGCTGTTACATAATCAAAACATTCACGATGAGACTTCGCATATTCTTCTGCTCTTGCATGGATTAGTTTGACATCTTTTAAATCTAAAAGATTTACTAGATGTTCTAAAAATGTAATACGTTTTTGTAAAGAATCAATAATCGTTATCTTTAAATGAGGATAAACAATCTTTAAAGGAATGGAAGGGAAACCTGCTCCTGAACCGACATCACATAGAGATTGATTATTGAAATGTTGATCGAAAGATATAGTTAAGGAATCATAGAAGTGTTTAAGATAAACATCTTCTTTATCTGTAATAGCAGTTAAATTCATTTTTTGATTCCATTCGATAAGAGTTTGATAATAAACCTCAAATTGTTCTAATTGTTTATCTGTTAAACTTATATTTTCTTTCTTGAGTTCATTTATAAATTGTTTTTGATTCATGTTATTCTCCATAATGTTGTTTCAAATAAATAAGTAATACAGATATATCAGCTGGATTAATACCTGATATACGTGAAGCTTGAGCAATGGTTAGAGGTCTGATTTCAATAAGTTTTTGTCTAGCTTCAATGGCTAAGTTAGGTACATCATCATAGTTGATATTTAATGGTATTTGTTTTTCTTCCATTTTCTTAACTTTAGCAACTTGTCTTAAGGTTTTATCAATATATCCTTTATATTTAATTAATATTGTTACACGTTTTTCTTCTTCAGCTGATAGATTTGTTTCACCAATATATGGTTTAATTTTTTGATAATCAAGTTCCGGCCTTTGAATAATAGCTTTAGCACTCACCCCTTCAGTTAAACGTGATGAACCTATTTCATCTAATAAATCATTAATTTCATGCTTAGGTGTAAAACGTATCGTATCTAAACGATCTATTTCACCATGAATACGATTCATTTTATCAAGATAGGCTTGATAAACATCTTCACTAACTAAGCCAGCTTCATAACCATATTTTCTTAATCTTTCATCTGCATTATCATGTCTTAGTAATAAACGATATTCCGCTCTTGATGTCAACATTCTATAAGGTTCTTTTGTTCCTTTAGTGACTAAATCATCTATAAGTACACCAATATAAGCTTCATCTCTTCTTAATATTAACGGTTCCTTTTTTTGAATTTTCTTAACAGCATTAATCCCAGCAATCAATCCCTGACCAGCTGCTTCTTCATAACCACTTGTACCATTAATTTGTCCAGCTGTAAATAAGTTCTCTAATACCTTAGTTTCTAATGATGGCCATAATTGTAATGGATCAATGGCATCATATTCAATGGCATAAGCATATTTTAAAATGATACAATTTTCTAAACCAGGTAATGTACGAACCATCTTTTCTTGAACATCATGAGGCATAGAGGTAGAAAAACCTTGAACATAGATAGTATTCATTTCTTTAGATTCAGGTTCTAGAAATATTTGATGACGATCTTTATCAGCAAATTTCACAACTTTATCTTCAATAGATGGACAATATCTTGGTCCAATACCTTTAACAATACCTGAATACATAGAAGAACGATGCAAGTTATCACGGATGATTTTATGCGTTTCTTCATTGGTATAAGTTAAGTAACATGGTAATTGTTCTTCTACTGGTATGTAATGTGTTGTTTCATAACTAAAAGCGAGTGGTTCTGAACTTCCAGGTTGGAGTGTTGTTTTAGCATAATCTACACTATTGATTTCTACTCTTGGTGGTGTTCCTGTTTTGAGTCGTTGAATACGGAAACCATAATCTTTAAGTTTATCTGATAAGAATAATGATGGTTTTTCAGAGTTTGGTCCACTTGATGTTTTTTTATCTCCTACTAAAACTTCAGCTTTTAAATAAGTACCAGTTGTAAGAATAACAGTTTGACTTTCAATCTTCTCTCCATCACTTAAAATAACACCTTTAACCTTATTATTATCTACTATTAAATCTTCAACCATCGCTTCTTTAATATCTAGATTTTCCTGTTTTTTTATTGTTTCACGCATATAGCGTGGATAAGCTTGCTTATCAGCTTGTGCTCTTAATGATTGCACGCCAGGCCCTTTAGCTGTATTCAACATTTTCATTTGTAGATAAGTTGCATCTGTTGTCTTCCCCATTTGGCCCCCTAAAGCATCGATTTCTCTAACAATTATCCCCTTAGCAGGTCCTCCAATAGATGTATTACAAGGCATGCATCCAACATTATCAAAATGAGATGTTACTAATAAAGTTTTTACACCAATACGACTTGTAGCTAAACAAGCTTCAATGCCAGCATGTCCGCCTCCTACAACAATCACATCATACATTTATACCACTCCCTTTAATTTCATACATATTAGCACAAAAACTTAAACTAATCAATGAGTTGTGGTATAATCACTTTGAGGTGAGGACAATGGAACCAAAGGAAATATTACAAAAGTATAAACTTTTTGCTGTATTAGGTGTTACACAAAATCAAGACAAGTATGGTTATAAGATTTTTAAGAGATTATTAGAAAAAGGTTATGATACTTATGGTATATCACCAATCTATAAAGAAGTTGATGGTATTTCTTTATATGAATCATTAGAGGATATCAATGCGCCTATAGATGTTGTGGTGTTTGTGGTTAATAAAAAGTATGCCTTTGAATATATTAAGCAAATGACAGATTTGGGTATTCAATATGCATGGATGCAACCAGGTACTTATGATGATGAATTATTAGAACATATGAAAAATGTTGGCGTGATGACTATTCAAGCTTGTGTATTGGTGGAAACAGAATAGTAAACGAAAAAAGATTGTACTTGCAATAGGTACAATCTTTTTTACTAATCTAAGTAATAAATTCCAGTTAATTTCTCTGAAATTTCCCAAAGTTGTTTTGCAGTCTCTAAATTGTGAGAAGCCTTATTGGATTCAACGACATCTGGCATTCTATTTTTTGATGGTCCAAAATATTCGCCACCTTTAACCTCTTCATCTGTAGCCGCACGAATAAGTGGCATGGCTCCATAAATAGTAGGTTTTAAAATATAAGATAGCCATGTTAATAATTGTTTAGAAACTGCATTATTGGCTTGCGCTGGCATAATATTTGTCTGTGCTAAACCAGGATGGGCAGCAAGTGAAATGGTTGATTTACTTGTGCGTGTAAGACGTCGTTGCATTTCATATGCAAATAAAAGCATTTCCATTTTGGAACGTCCATATGCTCTCCAACGACCATATCCTTTACGATGTTCATAATACAAATTATCAAAATTAATTTTATTGCCAAAAAAGTAAGCAAGACTACTGACACTAACAACTCTTGCATCTTGTGTGGCTTCTAATAATTCAAACAATCTGCCTGTAAGGGCAAAATGACCAAGATAGTTGGTTGCAAAATGGTTTTCAAAACCATCAACAGTTTCTAAATACGGAGCTGCCATAATGCCTACATTGTTAATGAGAACATCAAGTCGATGATATTTCAACATAAATTCATTTGCAAAATCTTCAACACTCTTTTGACTCGCTAAATCCAAGAGTATTATATCCAAGTCTGCATTAGGAATATCATCTTTAATCTTTTGCATAGCTATATCAGCTTTTTGGGGATTGCGACAAGCCATGACAACCTTTGCACCTTTGCGTGAAAGTTCTTTTGTTGTTTCAAACCCTAAACCACTATTCGCTCCTGTAACAATGATCACCTTGCCTGTAAGATCTGGTATATCATCTAATGTCCAACTCATAAATATTCTCCTTAAATTTCTATATATTTAACTTGCTATTCTTCTTCATTAGAATGAATCATATCAGATAAAGTAATATCTGGATGATGGTAACGACGTCTGTTTTTAGGAACATTTGGGTGCCAAATAGCTTTTTGTGGACACCACATGATGCATGCCATACATTGTTGACAATCATGTCCCCATTCAACACCATTTTCTGTTAAGTGAATGTTACCAGCTTGACAGATTTTTTCACATACGCCACATCGTATACAAGCATCTGTTGTATAAAAACCACCTTCAGTAGAATCACGATCCACACCTAAATGTAAATTAAAGGTTCTAGAGCACCAATTCCATGCTTTTCGTCCACGTCCCTTTCGATCTTTTGTTCGTTTTTCATTTTGAATAGCTTTGACAATTTTTTTAGTCGCTTTCTTTTCATGATTCAAATATATTCTTACAATGCCATCAGGCATTGGGGAAAATCCCACAATATGATTAGGAGGCATTGGCAACATAAAGGTTTGAATTGGTGCATGAACCTTAGGTTGTAAAATGGATTTTAAATCAATCAAAACAAATCCATCATAGCCACCACAAGTAGCAATAATAAAAACTTTCTGTGATGGATTAAGCTGCATTTTTTCACATATTTCTTTTACAATTCTAGGTGGACGAATAAACCATGTTGCCGTGGCAATTCCAATGCGATCATATTTATCAGGAATACATGCATTCTCTTTTAGGGTATAAATGGATTGAATATCTGTATTTCCTAGACCTTCGGCAATCTTTTTAGAGACTGAGAGTGTATTTCCAGAACCAGTGTAATAATAAATAATAGTTCTTTCTGCCATCATTTTTCTCCCTACTTTTTCCAAAAAGAAGGATATTTCTCATAATATTTTGCATCAACAAATGCAAATGTACCCTTATCCTGCTTGTATACCCATTTCTTCAATGGTGTCTCAGTTAAAACAATACAAATCATCATCATAATAATAAACAAGATTATTGCCCATAACCAATCATTACCAGTAATATTTTCTAAATGTGACAAAATATAAACTCCTGCTGGTAGAAACATCATCCATGAAGTAGCAAAACCTGGATGATAAATGGTTTTCTTTCCATCTTTTCTAAGCCAAAAGTAAGTGAGGATGCCTCCACCAGTATGAGCCATCACTTCAATAAAACACAACAGCATCATACATAAAGCCGTAGCGTTTGAAAGTCCAGTAAAGAAACTAAGTACTAAATAAAACAAAGGAATCCATTGTAATCCCACATTAGTAATCATATCTGTTAAACGACTCATAGGGAATCTATCAATTTGTTGTTTGTTTACATCCTTAGGTCCAAGCAATACGTTATAGAAAATATGAAGACCACCCGGAAATTTCCATTCCTCTAATACATGAAATGGCATAATGAGTGCTACAAATACTGCACCTTGTGCACCTAAAGGCATCTTATCCCAATATATAGCAGATAATACACCAGTAATAACGCCTGTCACACAAATAAAAATAATCCAAGCAATATCACACCATTTATCTAATTTTTTAACCATTATCAACTATCCTCCTTTGCAGCTTTTGCAGCTTTACGTTCTTCCCAAAGTGCTGCAACATGTTCTTTGTTGTAACCATATAATTCTCTATCCTCAAAAGGATAAGGAGAATTTTTATCCAACATAAGTAAAATAGGAACAATAAAAGTGAGAAGCAACATCAAAATAGAACCAGGAATGCCCCACCAAAGCTGTCCTGCTTTTTCTGGCAAATAGGTAATAACATACCAAATATAGTAAATAGCTACTGGCGTTTGCAAAAATGCTGTAGACGCAAGCCCAGGATTATATTTACTTTTTAAACGTATATTCATAACAATACCATGTCCAGGAAGTTGCCATACTCCAGCTAGCACTTGACTAGCACCCATCCATATAAGATTAGGAAAGCATATAGGAATAATATAACTCAAATAACAAAATATAACATTACTCAAAAAGTTCTGTCTTGCATTTAATGGATAACGTTCTGGATGTTCCGTTTCTCCAAGTCCTGCCATATTAGAAATGAGTGGGAATCCTCCAGGAAAAGCATATTCCTCAAATTGATGCATTAGCATGCCCATCCAACTAAATATTAAAATAATACGAATTTTACTCAAATGGTCACAACCCCATAATCCCATTGTAAAAGCCAGAACTACAAAAAGAATACCACCAATGTAATACCAATTTCGTCTCCAAAATTTCATTTCATTAACCTCCACGTACAAAAAGTTGACAAATTTCTGTAATTTCATTATAATTTACAGTAGTATTTAAAGTCAACAAACTGTTGATTTTAAAATGTTTTGTTGACAACATTGAAACAATCAATTGCGTTAAAGTCAACAAATATTAAAAATTTGTCGAGGTAAAATATGGAAAATCAAAGAATACGAATCAGCAAAACCATGCTTAAGAATGGATTACTCAAACTACTTAAAGAAAAAACACTAAATCAAATAACAGTTTATGAACTTTGTCAAGTATCACAAATCAATCGTACTACGTTTTATAAATATTATGGTAGTCAAGAAGAACTACTCAATGAGATAGAAACAGATTTTCTCAAACAATTAGATGATGATTTAAAACATATCATTACTAAAAATGCCGATGCCTTACAACTCATCTTGCAACATCTATATGATCAGCGTGAACTATTTTGTATTCTCGTTCGATCTGTTGCCATGCAAGAATTTTCTGATCATCTATTTGCCATTCCTAGTATCAATATTATTTTTCAAAATATGATAGATGAAAACAACTATTCACAAACAGAGGTGAAGTATATTCGACAGTTTGTCTTTCAGGGTACCTTTTCTATTCTTTATGATTGGCTAAATAGTGATAATCCTGAACCTGTAGAGAAAATTGCTGATGTACTTGAACTTTTAAAAAATAAATTATAGTAATATGACAAAGTTAAAGCTGTAGAGAAATCTACAGCTTAAATCGTTCTATTTTACAATAATGATTTTTGTATTCATTATCATTAATGTCTTTTTGATAACTAATACCAATTAATAATAAATTATCCAGATACTTTTCTAGACTTTTGTAATACTTTTTCTCTTTAATCTGATTAATGGCACATTCTGGACTGTCCTGCCATTTAAGTTCCACTAATAAAGCTGGTTTATCACCCTTTGGAATATAAGCTATATCACAAAATCCTTTTCCTGTTTGTAATTCAACCATTTTATGATAAAAACCACGAGCAGCGAAGTACGCAATATCAACAGAATGGGCTAAAGCCTCTTCACTGTTATATTTTAAATTAGATATCTCTAAATGAGCTTCTTCAATATAATATGCTACCTTTTCTTCATCCATATGCCATGTAGCATTCAATAAATCCATTGAATTTTGTATAGGCTTCATTAATTCTGCCCAATGACTATCTCTTAAAGCCAATTCAAACTGTGTTCTTACTTCCCTATTAGGTATATAAACTTCCTGAGTTTGAAAATTATATCCTAAATATCCTAAATGAACCAATAATGTCAAAATATCATCTCTAGAATGAAAAGTAGTAATATCATTTTCAAATGATGATGGCTCAATATAAATTTTTTCTCCAGCAAGCAATGATATGATACTTTCCTTAATACCATCCATATTAATACAGAAATAGTCTTTTAAAGATTCATAAGCCTCAGTATTTGTCCAATAATTGTCATATAATCTCTTTTTTATTGCACTAACAATTGAACGTGGATTATAAAGAGAATATTGATTGATATGATAACCATCATACCAGGATTTCATCTCATTGAAATCCATTTGATGTTTATGACATAATTCTTTGACTTCAGTTTCGGTAAATCCCATAAATTCTTCATAGGGATTAGCATTAATCATTGATATTTCATCAAAATTATTAAGAGCACTTTGTGTGCCATATTTCTTTATCGGAAGTATTCCTGTCATATAAGCCATTTCTACAAATGGTGATGTTTTAAATAAATCTTCTAATAATTTTAGATATTTTTTTTGGCCATCTATATCATTCTTATATTCTCTAAAAATACAGTCCCATTCATCAATAATAAACACATAAGATTGATTATATTTAGCATAAATATTTTCTAAAGATAAAACAAGATTTCCATCTTCATATAATTCCTCATCAGGATATATATATTTAATTTCTTCAAGAATCTTTCTTGTTAGGAGGTTTATAAATTCATCAACTGTAGAAACTTTTCTTAAAACTCTCTTAACATCAAAATAAATCACATCATGTTGATTTAAATGTTCATTATAACTATCACATTGCGCTATTTTTAAATCATCAAACAAAGAAGATGAATCACATCCCTTAGAATAATAAGCTATTAACATATTAGCATCCTCAGTTTTACCAAATCTTCGTGGCCTTGAAACACACACAAAGCAATCATTAATACCTATTATTTGATTCAATTGTTTTATAAGTAATGATTTATCAACATATATAGAATTCTTTCTGGATTTCATAAAACTATTATTGTTTGGATTCAAATACATTCCCATGTGCCATCACATCCTTTGAATATATTATAAACTATTTTCATTGATTATGCTATTAATAAAGATTTTTAAGTATATAAAAAGTGCAATTACCTGCACTTATTTCCAAAAGTTAGCATTTCCACTACCAACTGATATCACTTCATAAGAAGTGTTATAGGAAGTTCCACCTGAAAAATATGTTTTTCCTGATTCACTACCATTAAATATATCTATATGACTTCCTGTGATTGAACCACCACGATCTACAACAATACCATAAATCGTACTATCTGTATTTAGGTTGTGGTTTGTAATCTTAATAATTGTACCAAAAGGAATTGATCTATCTGCGGCTAAACAATAATACTTTGTACCATTATAAGTAAGATATGGTGAATTTGAATTATTAGCACCTGTAGATGCTGATAATTTCACACCTGATGAAGAAGTTCCACTACAGCCACTACAATCGCCACCATAGGTTGTTAATGTGCCTGTAAAAGTTGTACCTTCACTAATACCACCATAACGAATAATTTCATCAGTGGCTTCTTCAATAATATCTTCTTTTATTTTTGTTGTACTTGTTTCTTTTCCATTAGCATAAGTCACTAAATAAGTGACATTCGCTTTACCATCTTTACCTTCCTGAACAATTGTTGTTGTCCAACTAGAAGATTTATCTCCTTCAATAACTGTATCATAAGCAATTGTTTCTTCTTGAGTATATGTTTTTGTTTCTACACGAGTAATCTTAATAAGATCATCCTGCTCAACAATATCATCTTCATCTTTATTTAATTCATCATTGTCTCCAAGGTCAATGCTTAATTCAGCTAATACATTTGTAACAGTATCTTGTTTAACAAGATAACTTTTTTCATCTTCCAAACCATCAATTAAATGAATATTGACAGTTGGAATAAAATCCTCAATTTGATTGACTGCTCCTACTGATATTGTTGCTAACATAACAATAACATATACCAGAGCGACCGCTAAAATTCCTTTTGTTCGGCTATTAGCCGAGACAACAGCTTCCTTAGCTCTTTGTAACATAATAATTCCTCCTATTTAATACCAAATACTTTTTTAGCATTAAATGTTGTGATTCTAGCAACGTCTTCTATAGCCATATTTTTAATCTTTGCGATTTCTTTGGCTACATACACAACATTTGCTGGCTCATTCAACTTTCCTCTAAATGGATGAGGTGTTAAATAAGGGTCGTCTGTTTCTATTAATAAGTGATTAATATCAACAGTTTTAGCAACCTCTTTAGGTGTCTTTGCATTCTTAAATGTTACTGTACCTGCTAAAGATATATAAAATCCTACGTCAATATATCTTTGTGCCATTTGTGCAGATCCACTATAACAATGCATAATACCATAATGCTTAGCATTTCTTAAGATATTATAAGTATCCTCATAAGCATCTCTAGCATGTATGACAATTGGTTTATCATATCTTTTAGCAATTTCTATCTGTTTTAAAAAGACATCCTTTTGTTTATCTCTAGGGACATCCCAATGATAATCCAATCCTATTTCACCTAAAGCTACAGCTTTTGGGTCTTGAAGTAATTCCTCAATCACTTGAATATCTTCATCCGTTGTTTCTTCACAATCATTTGGACTAATACCAACAGCACAGTATATAAATGGATACTCATGTGCTATTTGGACAGCCTTTTTAGAAGATTCCACATCATAGCCAACAACACATAAATAATCTACTTCCTCATTTAAAGCATGACTAATAAAAATATCTCTATTAAAATATAATTGTTCGCTATTTAAATGCGTATGTGTATTAAAGTACATCTTCATCACCCGAGGCGCATAATACCATATCTTTTTATCTTTGTCAAATTTCTAAACAAAATATTTTAAGAAATTCTTAAGATTTAGTTTTTATTTCGTGTTTTTCATCATTATTTTTATTTCTTAAATATTTCTTAATTTTGTTTTTTTGACAAATATTTATTTTTCTCTTTTTTATTTCATAAAACAAGAGAGATTATATTCATTATTGACATAAAATAGAAGGATATACAAAAAAGAACTTCCAAAAGGAAGTTCTCATGTTAGATTTTAGTTATATTTTCTCTTTCTTGTATAATATGCACCTACTAAAGCAATACCACCAAGTAATACATAAGCTACTAATTGTGATTCGTCACCAGTTTGAACACTAGAAACTGTTGATGTTGAATCATCTTCTTCATCAGTTATATATTCTAGAGTTATACCATTGTCAGAAGCATATTTTGCGGCATATGAACCTTCTACAGCATAAATAGTTATAATGTAAGTTACAGATTCTATATTTTCATAATCATCAACTTGAATATCACTTACAAATGCATATTCGCCGATACTTGTTACACTTGAAGGAATTGTAATACTAGTTAATTTAGTACAGTAAGCAAAAGCATAACCCCCAATATATGTGACACTATTAGGAATTGTCACACTTGTTAAATTTTCACAACCAAAGAAAGCTGCATGTTCAATTGTTGTAACAGTATTAGGGATAACCACACTTACTAAAGTGCTGCAATATTCAAAGGCATACTCGTCTATACTTGTTACAGTATAACCATCAATTGTGCTAGGAATAACAACATTTGCCTCATCACCATTATAAATATAAATTTCAATTGTTCCATCATCTAAGATGGTATACATGTAATTTCCATCCTCTGATGTATAGATTGTAGATTGATCATATGTATTTTCTTCATTATCTGAATCAGCATCAATAATAACATAATTAAAATTATTATCTATAACATATTGTAAAGCAGCTGAACCTGAATAAACATAAAATACTTGTGGATGAAAATACATACTAAAAGCTCCATCTTCTATATTTGTGATGCAAGCTGGAATAGTTATTTCCTGTATATCACCACATAAATCAAAAGCGCCATCTGCAATACTTACCACTGTGTATTCTTCTACAGTACTAGAAAGGACTACTGATTCAGTTAAACCACCAACATAATCTCCACTTTCTGTATTATAATATGATGTCAATTCCACAGTTTTATCTTCCTCACTTAATATTGTGTATATTGAATAGTATAAACCATGATCTTCCACAATAATATCATCATCTTGTGCATATGTTTCATCCAGTGATGTATCTTCGATAGTAACATAATTATAATTATTATCTATTGCATATTGTGATGCGTATGAATTATCATAAACATATAATACCACCAAATCAGCAAATGCATCTTCTCCTATTTCTTCAACACTAGAAGGAATTGTTAAAGAAACTAAACTATTACATCCAAAAAATGCATAATCTCCAATAGTCGTAACGCTACTAGGAATAGTAAGTGAAGTTAAACTGTGACAAAGATAAAATGCATAACTGCCAATACTAGTAACACCTTCTGGAATATTAACACTTGTTAGATTAAAACATTCAAAAAAAGTAGAATTACCTATTGTAGTTACCCCACTTCCAATAACAACACTTGTCAAACTATAACATTCTAAGAAAACCTCTTTTCCAAGAGTTGTAACTGAATCTGGAATAGTCACAGATGTTAAGCCTGTATCTGCAAAAGCACCATCACTAATCGTTGTTAATCCACTAGGCAATGTAACGCTTGTTAAATTATCACAGGCATAGAAAGCCATTTTACCGATTGTAGTGATACCGTTTTCAATAGTAACACTTGTTAAATCGCTATACTCAAAAGCTCTCTCGCCAATTTCTACTACATTATAACCCTCAATTTTACTAGGAATTGTAATATCCGTTTCACTACCATTGTATCCTGTAATAACAATTTCACCATCATCATTGAGATAATATTCAAAATCACTGACTACAGAACTATTAACTTCTTCAGCATTAACAATCGAAACCAAATTCACAGGCAATTGAATAGCTAAAGCCATTGCCATAAAAACACTTAATACAATTTTTAACAACTTCTTCATTTTTCTCCTCCCAAATCAATTTTTTAAAACAAAATCAATAATATATTTACTAGTAATATTATTCTTATGTTGATACTTTTAATTATCCATCAACATATCTTGAAAATCATTGTCTAATAAACCATATTGATTCTGCTTATAATAATAGATGAACTATTACTCACATATTTTAACATGATTCACATATTAATAGTTTTGTATCAAAAAATTAGACAATAATTCAAATAAAATTATGTTCAGATAATTATTATGTTCAGTTGTTAAAAGAAACCCTCAATTTAAGAAGGTTTCTCTTATTTTAACTGAACATAATTTTTTATTGATATATAATTCAATTGTATTCAATTATTATGGAGGTGTTATTATGAATACAATTAGAATTAAAGGTTCCTTTAAAAAGATGAATGCTTTTATGAGGGACAAGGAGCCAGTTTTTAATGATGATCGTTTTGATTTACCATTATTATCTTATTATGATTATTTATTGAAATTTGATCAATCTTTATCAACCGTATTAAAGAAGCTCCAGGTTGCTTATGTTTTTTTATTGTTCCTTTTCGATAATAATTATGAAATTATTTCAATGTCAAAAGGAATTATATTTTCTTTTATTAGTGAAATTGATTCTCTTGAGAGATCCTTCAGTTTTAAAGATCATTTCAAACTTTATCTTAGACTATTTATGAACTGGACTTATGAAAATAAAATTTCTGATATTTCAGGAAATCAGGTTTTGTTTAAAGTGATCATTCATAGAAATACATCATTAAAAACTTACTATACAGCTGATGAAGTCAGTTCTATTCTCAATGCTGTAGATATTTCAACACCTGTTGGAAAACAGGATTACCTTATTTTAAGTATGATAAGTTTTCTAGGATTAAGAATTAGTGACGTGATTGACATGAAACTAAGTAGCATCGATTTTTCTCATTCTCTTATCAGTATTAAACAATATAAGACGTCGGAACCACTTGTTCTCCCTCTTGTAGATAATGTAAAGTATCCACTATTGGATTATCTTAAAAATGTAAGACCTAATGATTGTAATCTCGATTATATTTTTGTGACCAGCACAAAACCATATCGACACAAGTCAGAGTTAAGAACGCATTCTTACATAGTAAAAAAATATATTAAATTGGCTGGTATTAATATTGATGGTAGAAAAACCGGATTTCATGCCCTTAGACATTCTTTAGTACAATATTATTAAACGAGGATGTTCCATTATATTCTATTAAAACCATACTCGGACATACCTCTGTCGAAACAACTATGGGTTATTTAGATGTTGACATAACTAAACTTAAAGCTTTAGTTTTGGAGGTACCTTATGTTGAAATTTAATAGTATTTTTGCTGATGAATTGAATATGTTTATTGATTATAAAAGAGGTCTGGGACTTAAATATGAAAAAGAAATGTTTAGGCTGCATAAAATTGATGACATTCTATTTGATTTAAAACTAGAAAACAAGGAAATATGTCAGGAAACCTATGAAGCACTTGTACAGCGCGATGGGATGGAGGAAGCTAACTATGCAAGACAATATGGTGTTACAAATGATTTCTGTAGATTTCTTATCAGTTTGGATTATCATAATATTTATTTTAAGGAAAAGAAATTTCATGTTATAAACAATTATATTCCTGTATTGTTTGATGATAATGAAATAAACGTTATATTTGAAACATGTGATGATTTTATGATTAAAAGTAAAGGCACTAAATATTTTAGACTTTATTATGGATATTCCATTTTATTTCGACTGCTGTATTCCTGTGGCTTACGAATTAGCGAAGCTTTAAAATTAAAATTGAATAATATTTCAATCGAAAGAGGCGTTATTCAAATTATCAATTCAAAGAAAAATGTTTCAAGATATGTTGTTTTATCACAATCGATGTCGTGCTGCCTTGTTAATTACATTAATATTTTTTGTCTGGATAATAATGACTTTTTATTTGTCAATAGCCGTGATTCTGTCCTTTCAGCTAAAAGTGTAAGAACATTTTATAAGAAAGTTTTGAAAGCATCGTCATTAAATCCAAATGCCAGAGTACACGATTTAAGACATGTATTCTGCAATAATGCTCTTAATCAGATGTTATCTAAAGGATATGATGAATATACAGTAATTGTTCATCTATATAAATTTATGGGACACAAATCAATTCATGAAACTGAGTATTATCTTCATTTTACAGATTATGAACGCAATAAAATAATTGAAGATAGATTGGAATTATCAAAATATTTATATGAAGGAGTTGATTTGAATGAATAAATCGTTTTCTTATCTTCTTCATAAATTTTTAAGTGATTATCTTATCAATGAATGTGGTTTTTCGGAAGAAACAAGGAAATCCTATTCTACTACATTTTACTTGCTTGTTGAATTTATGAAGAGTATATATGAACTGCTGCCAAACCAAATTGAGTTTTCACATCTTACATATGAATGTATTAATCAATTTTTGGATTGGCTTGAAAATGAAAGGAAGTCCTCTTATTCTACCCGAAACCAAAGACTTGCTGCAATCAAGTCCTTCTTTAAATATGCTCAGACAAGAAACCCTGAGATAATTAATTTATCAACACAGATACTAGGTATTAAGAATAAAAAGACTTCCTCTAGAATCATATCATATTTTATGGAAGATGAAATAAAAATTATCTTTGATTATTTATCTGGTAAAAACAACTTGAAATATTTGACTATGATAAGCATGCTTTATGAAACAGGAGCACGCGTTCAGGAAATGATAAATATAAAAGTAAGTGATATTAATTTATCAAAAAGAACTGTTGTCCTTCATGGCAAAGGGAAAAAGAATAGAACTATTCCTATAAGCGAGGAAATGTGCAGGCTTATAAAAAGATATTTAAAAATTGAATATAAAGATTTTGGTGATGGTTTTTTATTCTATTCCAAAAACAAGAGACAATATTCTAGAAATGGTGTTTATTATGTAATTGATACAATCGTTAAAGAGCTTAAGAAAAGATATCCTGATAAATTCAATGGAAAATATCATCCTCATTCTTTCAGACACTCAATTGCCACTCATATGTATAATAATGGGACTACGCTATTGAGTATTAAAAAATTTTTGGGTCATGAGTCACTGGAAGCAACACAAATTTATGCAACACCTGATTCAGAAGTAATAAAAAAACAAATATTATCCAATTCAAAAGCTATATCACCAAATTCAAAATATTCTGATGGTGATAAAGATGATTTAGAAACTTGGCTAAAGGAAAACATGAAATAAAAAATTATGTTCAGTTAAAGTAAGAGAAACCTTCTTAAATTGAGGGTTTCTTTTAACAACTGAACATAATAATTATCTGAACATAAATCAAAAAAGCAGCATATTGCTGCTTTAATAATATAGTTTAATTATATTTTCTCTTTCTTGTATAATATGCTCCCACTAAAGCAATACCGCCAAGTAATACATAAGCTGCTAATTGTGATTCATCACCAGTTTGAACACTAGAAACTGTTGAAGAAGAAGTTGTTGGATCAGTATAAACCAATGCAAATGATCCAATCTTACTTGTAGAGAAAGTCAATCCAGTTTCAGTAACAGTTGGTGTAATCTTTGTAACTGTGCCGTCAGCATTTAATAATAAAATAATTAAAGTACCATCTACATACTTTGATGTGTCCATTGTGATGGTAAAAGTGATTTCACCTGCCAAATCCGTAAGATAAGCTGTTCCGTTTTCATAATCATCATCAACATATCCATACCATTCAACAGTTAATTCAAATCCAAAATACTTTAATACTTCTTGATTTGAAGCAAGATTGCTTTTAATTTTAGCAATATCACTATCACTTACTGTAGTTATTCCGTAATCAAAATCAAACCAATCATATGATGAAGCTACAACAGTATCATACATTAAATCATAAACAGTTTCTCCATCATAGCTTATTGATATGCTCGTATCTCCATAAGAAGTATCATCAATAATTACATAATTAAAGCCGTTATCTATAACATATTGTAAGGCAGCTGAACCTGAATAAACATAAAATGTTCGTATAGGGAAATATTTACTAAATGCTTCTGTATCGATATTTGTAACACTAGTTGGAATAAAGATTTTCATTGTATCTCCACATCCATAAAAAGCACCATCACCAATGCTTACAACAGTATACCCATTTATAGTACTAGGGATATTAATTGAATATGGAGACGATTGATCTTCATCATTAAAATAATAATCAGTTATTTCTACAGTTTTATCCTCTTCACTTAAAACATTATACACAAAATAGCAATTACTATTATCAGGATCTTCTATTGAATTATCAGCTATAACATCAAGATAATCTTTTACATTAATATCGATAGTATTAGATTCATAACTAGCACCACTTTCAGTAGTTAAAATTGCTTGAACAGTGACAGTTCCTTCACTCACTGCTTCAAAATACATAGCATCATCAATTTCTTCTAACTCAATAATTCCATCTTCACTTAAAGAATACTCTACAGTATAATCTTCATCTAAAGTAACATCCAAAATAAAATAGCCAAAACCACTAGGCAAATAAATTGTCGTACTAGAAGCATCTAATTCAATACTTGCTGTATCATCATTTGTAGCAGCAATGCTAGATTCATCTTCTTCGTTTTCTTCTCCTGTTTCATCATTCGTTGCTACTTCTGTTGTTTCACCATTATCTTCTGCATTTACAACCGAAACCAGATTAACAGGCAATTGAATAGCTAAAGCCATTGCCATAAAAACACTTAATACAATTTTCAATAACTTCTTCATTTTCTTCTCCTCTCTAAATAAATTGGAATTTAGAAATACATTATTTTAATATTGACGCTTCATTTAAATCCTTCCCACTATTATATGATGATTCCTAAATTCCATAATATTGAACAAGTAATAGAAATACCATTACGTTATTATTTTAACATGATTCACATATTAATAGTTTTGTATCAAAAAATTAGACAATCTTTCAAACAAAAAAATGGGTAAGTTACTTACCCATAAACTCTTGCTATTTCTCCGCCCTAAATCCTGTCATATTTTATCATACTTATTATTGTATAAATGATGTATCACAGAATTAGACAATTTTTTCTTCTAGCTTCTTAATATGTTCTTCAATTATTTTAACTGATTCTTCTTTTGAAAAAGAATGGTTATCAATAATATCATGAAAATAATCATCAAAAGCAACATACATACTTGATTCATTGAGTTTAACACTAATAGGGATACCTTTAGCATTAATACAAGTAAATAACAATTGCCCATTATCAAAAGTTATTGTTAGCGTACTATTAGCTGGAAATGCAGGCATATCCAACATTACAACAAAAGGATATTCTTCCACAAAATCTCGCCATCTTCTTGTAATCTCAAGTGTCTCTTCTACTGTTAAAGGATCTACAAGTGATTGTGGTAAATCATGAAAGTATCCAGTTTTACAAAAGTATTCTAAACCTTGTACAGTAAAATAATAATAAGTATTACCTTGATTATTTTTAAGATACTGTTGTTGCATTTGAATAATAGAATAATAGTATTGAACAAATTGATCTTTCTGATAAAAGTCGTTGTGAATATTCCTTGCTACTAATTCTATTTCATCTAGTGTAAATACATATGTAGGACAAGGCGTTGTATAGATGAGTTGTTGTTTATTGTATAAATCAGAACTATAACTAATAAAGTCCATAGGTTGAATGAGTGGTTGTGATTCTTTTAAATATTGTGAAAAGAGATTTTCATAAATGTCAATGATTTCTTTATCGTTATATAACATAGCATTTTGATAATCATTTGTAAGTAATAAAACATATTCACTTGTCATAATAACATTTGAAAAGAATGTATTATGATTTGTAAATGGTATGGATGTACGATAATAATAAGGTATATAATTGAGAGAACTTACTATAATAGGACATATATTTAATAAATAGTCTAAATTATAATAGTCATTATCAGTTGTAGACATGGAATTGTCTAAGCCAAAGATGTGTGTTACTTGAATTTTAGGATTGATATTTCCTAAATATTGAATCAAGTTCATAAGATATTTATTAGGCTGACAATACATTTTAATGTTTGAATCATCTTTTTTAGCTTCTATAGTCAACAATTGACTTAATATAGAATTAATGGCATGTTTCCCTTGATAATATTGATATTCTTGTATATCTAAAGCGGAATCACCCTTTTCAATAAAAAAATTATCGTTGACATCCCAATAAACTGAAAGTTTTAAAATATCCTCAACTTTTTTTCTACGAAAATAAACATAACTTCCTACTTTATCTATCTCATATGCAGTATATAATTCATTTGTTTCTTCATTTGTAAGTTGCAAGGCATCAGCAAACTGTTTAACATAACTTTTATCTGCTAAAGTTCTAGTTCCCTTTACAATCTTATAAACATTAGGTCGCTTTATATCAACAAGTTTGGCTAAATCAACAATACGTACATTTCTTTGTTTCATGAACAACGACAATTTATCACTAAAATACATATTTAATCTTCTCCTTTTACAAAAATTAATACCTTAAAATCAGACAAATCAATTATAACCTTTACCTAAAACAAAAATCAAGTTTACTAGTGTTTAAAAAATGTAAATTATATTTTTTCTACGAAACAAAATATATGTGATTATATCAACAAATTTTTCATTTGTATAAGCAAATTATACAAAATAATTTATATTAAATATTTTGTCCAATTTCATGATACAAATGATATATTCAACAAAAAAAGTTATAATATGAATAATTTAAAGGGGGAGAACATAACAAATGAATATTTTAAAAAAAACTTACTCAAGGATAATCATTATTATTCTTGCTTTTATACTCATTGTTGGCGTTGTGTATTATTATAATAAACAAGATGATTCTACAGTTTTGACCTTATTAGATGATATCATTGAAGTTGAGTATGGAAACGCCATTTCTTTAGATGCAAAAGATTATGTTGATACTAAACAAGTCGATGAAGAAATTATTTCTTCCATTCAAGTTACTACAGATGCTATAAACGAAACACAAACAACTACCAACGAAAATGGTGAAGACATTATTTCAGAATATGATTATCCACCTGTTGGTGAATATACTATAACATTAAGTTATAAAAAAGAACAAGCATTTATAACGGTGAATGTCGTAGATACAACCGCTCCAACATTCGATAATGTTGAAGGTACTTATACATTAGAAAAAGGATCAAGTATCGATTTATCCAATATAAGCACGACTGACTTATCTGATGTAACAATATCTATCAATGATGAAAATGTTGATTATGATAATGTTGGATCATACAAAGCAACTATTATTGCAACTGATTTATATGAAAATAAAATAGAAGTAGAAATAACAATAGAAATAGTTAGCAATGAAAATGATTCTGATGAATCAACAAGCACAGAAAATGATACGACTGATATAACATTTACCGATGTAAATGAAACAGTGTATGTAATCAATACATCTACACTTAATATACGTTCAGGTGCTGGTACAAGTTATTCACAAATAGGGACATTATCAAAAGGGACTTCTGTTAAACGTACAGGAACCTCTGATTCTGGATGGAGTCGCATTGAATACAATGGACAGACAGCTTATGCTTCTTCTAAATATTTGAGTACAACTAAACCAAGTACAACTTCATCAAGTACAAGTTCTAGTTCTTCATCTAGCAGTACATCTACAGGTTTTGATGTATCCTCATTAAAAGTAGCAAGCAGTACAAATAAAATTATCATTGTATCAGTTACATCTACTTCTTCTTATACAGGAACATTTACTTATTATCAAAAATCTAATGGAACATGGAAGACAGTCATTAGTACATCAGCAAATCTTGGTCAATATGGTATTGGCAAGACTAAGGAAGGAGATAAAAAAACTCCAACAGGAATGATATGATTCTCTAAAGTGAACAAAATAAATAATTAAAAGTTCACTAAGGA
>JAJQEL010000031.1:0-15126 GCA_021201655.1 Erysipelotrichaceae bacterium
TCCTTAGTGAACTTTTAATTATTTATTTTGTTCACTTTAGAGAATCATATCATTACTCTTCATTTTTTATATTTATTTTTTCAAAAAAAGTATCAGTACTTTGGTTTAGTTTTTCGTATTGAACTTTTAAATTATTGAGTTCCTTTAGACGTGAATTAATAACTGTAATATCTTTATCAAGCTGATTTCTTCTATCAGTCTTCTGGACTTTTTGCTTTTCAAGTTTTTCAATTTCCTTTGTTATTTTCTTTATCAAAATATATCATCGCCTTTCCTTAAATTAAAATTGTAACAACACAATATAAAAAGGTATCTTTAATGATACCTAAATAATTTAGATTATTATTTTATATTTGGTTATCTTATATTATAAATCATATTTTTAATAATGATTTTTATCCTCCATATATTGAATCGATATATGAATTTTTCATTATCATAATAAGTGGCATGCCATCTATTATTAATTCTTCTAGTGCTGTTTTTTTATCCCAACGATATAATGCATCGCCATATGGCCCATCATAGATAACGCAATCGCCATCTTCATATCCTAAGAACAAATCCTTGTCTTTATAAACAAACCAAATTTCAGAATTGTTTCTATAACATTCTATTAAATGCTCAATTGGTTCATTTCCTATAGGTTTTTCGTAATCCATACTTTTCCACTCCTAAATGAAATAACAAATTAGTTGAAGAAAGCAGACGGATTTCAACCGTCTCCTCAATAATTACATTGCGTTCTCACTCTTAAACTACTACTTTCTTCATCTATAATTCTCATAAATTTTATGTCATTTGTCAATGTTTTTTGCATCGTTTAATAATCATTTAATAATGTAACCATTGTTAATTATAGAGAAATATTTTATCTAAATTTCTGCTTTCACTCAAATAAAACGATTCAATATAAAAAGCATCATCTTAATGATGCCTTTATCATAATATTAAATTTTCAATTAATCTTTCACAAACTTTTCTATCTTGGCAATATGTTTTTTCTCGCCTTTATTGTAGCTGATACCTACCAATAACATGTTACCATGATAATGTTCTAAGTTTTGTGTATATTTTCTTTCCTTTATCTGATCAATAGCTGTTTCTACATCCTTATCATATTTAAGTTCAACAATCATTGCAGGATGATTTGGTTTATAAGGAATAAAAGCAATATCACAGAAACCTTTTCCTGAAGGCAGTTCTCTAAAAGGCATATAATAATTTCTTGCTGTAAAATATGCCATCATAATTGTTGTATATAATGAATTCTCATCATTATATTTTAAGTTTGAATTGATAAATGAATCATGAACTTCTTCCAATCCTTCAGCTACTTTTTCTTCATTCATATCCCATGTAGCTTCTAGAAGCTTTTTAGAATTCTTGATAGCTTTTATTGTTTCCTCCCAGTCGGAATCTTCAATTGCATTGACAAATGAATCAGTAACTTCCTTATTAGGTATATAAACATTTTTAGTTGATTTATTATAACCTAAATATCCTAAATGCACCAGCAAGGTTAAAACATCATCTTTTGTTTTGAATGTTGTAACATCATTTTTGAATTTTGATGCATTAATTTCTATTTCATTGCCTGCCAAAAGACTAATAATGGATTCTTTGAGTCCATCATAATTCATTACCATATAATCTTTAAGACTTTCAAATGTTCCTGTTTCAGTCCAGTAGTTTTCATATTGTCGATCTGTGATAGAATTAATAATGGAACGAGGATTATAAAGAGAAGTATTGTTATCAATATAATATCCATCATACCATGTTTTCATTTCATTAAAATCCATACCATATTTTAAACATAAATCTTTTACTTCATTTTCAGTAAATCCCATAAATTTTTCTAGTGGGGTAGGATTAATCATTGTAACTTCCTTGAACATATTTAAGGCACTTTCATTACCATATTTTTTAATTGGAAGTATACCAGTCATATAAGTTAAGTGAACATATTCTTTTTCTTTTAGAAGTCGATTCATAAATATAAGAAATTCATCCTTATCTTCTTTTGTTGCATCTTTGTTTCTTAGAACACAGTCCCATTCATCAATGATGAAGATAAACTGTTCTCCTGTTTCTGTATAAATGTCATCTAAACAATTGGGCAAGTCACTGCTATCCAAATAATCAATATCTTTATAAACTCTAAACAAATCTCTTAATACAGATTTGAATAAAAACTGGAGCATTTCTTTAACATTTTTATTTTTATCATAGAAAGATTGCATATCAATAAAGATAACATTATGTTTATTGATATGTTCATGATACATATCAGTTTGAGATATTTTCAAGTCGTCAAATAATGAAGATGAATCACATCCTTTGGAAAAATAAGCAACTAGCATTTTTGCATCCGTACTCTTGCCAAATCTTCTTGGTCTTGATACACAAATAAATTCATTCGTTTCCATTGCGTATTGATATACATCATTAATTAGCAGAGATTTATCAACATATATTTTTTTAGATTTTGCAGTTTTAAATCTTGCATTACCAGGATTTAAAAATTTTCCCATTTTTAATCATCTCCTTTGTCTTGATTATAACATAAAATATTCGTTTCTTATAGTGTGACTTTTATTTGTTTTTGATAATGTTTATTTAACTGATTAATCAGCATTTCATTCATATCTTTATAGTTTTTAGGTGATAAATCGAAAATCTGATAACGATTATCCAGTAATGATTCAATTGCTGATGAAGTTTCCTTACCAGCATTATCATTATCAAGATGAAGAAATATTGTGTTTATATTTTTGTTTTCTTTTAAAAAATGATTTAATGCTACTGGTACTTCAGTATAATTGTTGCTGCTGTTATTCATGGCAGCACCACTTAATGATAAATAATTTTCACATTTCCAGTCATTGCTTTTTTGTTTTTCCATTGTCTGAAATGACATCAGATCAATAGGACTTTCAAACACATGAAGTGTATTGCTTAGATTATTTCTTAATCTGAATGACCATTGCTTTTTACTTCCGTATAAGTCCATTTTCCAGTCATCCCTGATTGAACGTTTTGATGCAAACTTATGATTTCCTTTATCATCATAACCTACAAATATGCATGAATGGTCATAGTCGGCTTCATAAAGCATGTTGTTATGAATGTAGAAATTAATAATATCTTTATCAATGAATCGTTTTTCACTAAGATATTTTATGACTAAATCATTATTATCAGCATGATATGGAAGATTGAGTTCTTTTGGCTTTGCCTGTACTTCCATTGTTACAATTACTGGCTTTTTATTTTCTACACATTTCTTTAAAAGATAAGCTGCATCATAAAATTTATAATCCCATACTTTAATTAAATAATCTAATGCACTTTTAGCACCAACTCCTTTTGCCCACCAGAACCATAAACCATTGGAAATATGAAGACTGCCATGTGACATAGTTGTATAAACACCTTTTGAATATTTCACAAGTTCATTTGGTTCATAATTATATAGATAAGTATAAAGATCTATTTTTTTTAGTTCTGTTACCTCTTTTTCTGGTATATATATTCTTTTCAAAATTCCTGCTCCTTATTTTTATAATCATTATTAATTGATAGAAGAAAAGGAACAGCTTTTAAAACTGTTCCTTGCATAAAATATATTACTGATATTCAATTTTAATGAGTATATTATTAATCATCAATCTTAACTCTATTAACAAGTGTAAGCATATCATTAATACCTCGATAATAAGCTTCTTTCATTAATAACTTTTTTTCTTTCTGTTTTAATCTGTGATATTCGCTTAAATCATCCAAATCCTTTTCATCAATAGATACAGTTTGAATGGCCTCAATTTTTTCTATTTTTGGATAACTTTCAAAAAATACTTCTTTAAGATTCTTAAAATCAATGTATTCCTTGCTTAATTGTGCATGAGCTAAAATATCTATATAGATTTCTTCATCAAAGATTGCATCAATAATATCTACTAATGTACTGCAATTTGTTTCATCTAACATGTTCTCTTTCCTCTCATTCTATTACAATTCCATATTTTTCAAAGAGCTTTTTTAATTCAGGATTCTCCATCAATTTAACACTTTCTTCTTCAGTAAATTTCATAATGAGTGGAGGTATCTCATGTTTATTATGATAGTATTCTAGAATACGTTTTAGTGCAACAACTGCTGCAAAGTCTTCATTTTCTCCAGAAAGACTTGGATTTTGACACACTTTAATAACTCTTAAACTGTTATTGAAGTAACAATCAGCTGCCTTAAAAAAGTAATCCTTAACATCTTCGCTACAGTTATCAAATACAGATTTATCAATTTCTAAAATTCCTGATTTATCCTTATCAATAAATCCATCTTCATAATAATAACTTATAGTCCTTTCATCTTCCTTGAATTTTAAAGCTGCTACGTTTTCTAAGCTCATTTTTCATCACCTCAAAAAAATTGTACCATAGATTTCAGTTAAACGAAAATATACGATGTTTAAAATCGCATATTTATTAATCAAAATATGAGAAGTTATTTTATTTTTCACCATTGTGGTTGCCATAATTTTTACCAATTCTGGTGAATTTTAAAACAACACTAACGACATTCCACTTTATTTCTAGGACTAGTTTCCTTAACTTCATCATTAAAATCCAAAGCCTCTTCGTCATCTTTTCCAATATCCAATTCTTTATTTAGTTTAGAAAGACGCTTTGATAATTCATTAAGCTTATCTTCCTTTGCAAAAGGTTTTTGAACCTCATCCTTTGCATTTTCAAACTGCTTTACTGTATCGCTTAATACATTTTCTTCAATCAATAATTTGGAATGAATACCCTCTAATGCATTATCTATACGCGTTATATTACCAAAGGCATCAGTTCCCAAGTCAATCTTATATCCTAATTCATTCTTTAGATTTAAGATATGATATCCGTGAAACGAATCATAGCTTAGCATCATCTTAAAGCCTCTGTACTCACCAATAAAGCGTTCTTCCTGACCTTTATACTGAGAACAAGCTAAAAGTATTGCCTGTCCTGCCTGTTTCTTTTCAGTATATGTTATATCATTGATTGTCATTTCCCTGAATTCATTTTGAGAAACAACTGCTGATTCATCCGTCTTCATTGCATGTATTCTTTGCTTTATCATGGATATCTTTTGTGGATAATATTTTACTATCTTGTCTTCAAGCTCATATTTGTTGCTTAAATAATTCGCCTTTGACATCTTTAACTTATTGACCTGTATATCCAAATCCATTTTTTCTTTTATCTTTGGATTACCGCTTGCTAAAGCTTTTATTTCAGCGTAGTTAAGACTTGCTTCATCAATATCCTCAGCCTGTCTTACTGGAGTTTTAGATGTCATTATCTGTGATATAAACTTCTGCTTGTTTTCAACAATCTGGTAAAGATAAGCATCAAAGGTTCCTTCAGTAACATAACGATAAATATAGACATCATCATTTTCATTACCTTGTCTAACAATACGGCCTGCTCTTTGTTCTAAATCACTAGGTCGCCATGGGCAGTCCAGATCATGACTTGCAATAAGCCGTGTCTGTACATTTGTACCAGCACCCATCTTTGATGTGGAACCAATTAAAATACGTACCTTGCCTTCACGAACCTTGCTGAACAGTTCCTTTTTCTTTGCATCAGTCTTGGCATTATGAATATAAGCTATCTCATCATCAGGAACACCACTTTTAATAAGCTTATCTCTTATTTCATCATAGACATTAAAAACACCAGGCTTTGGTGTGGACATATCACAGAATATCAATTGAGTAGATAATTGATCTGATGTTTCATTGTATATTCTTAATACATTATCAATACATGCATTGACCTTGCCATTGACATTTTCAGGAAGGGTTAAATCAATGAGCCTTTGATCCAGTGCTAGCTTTCTGCCGTCATTGGTTATCTTAAGCATGTTGTCATCCCTTGGATCAACATTGCCGTTTCTAATCAGTTCAGCACGTTCTCCCAACTCCTTGACCATTTCCTTCTGTTCATCGCTTGGCTTGACTGCAACATTTTCATAATGGGCTTTAGGTGTTGGTAATTCAAGCATATCAGCAGTCTTGATATCTGCTACTTCCTTAAACATGCTCATAAGCTCAGGAAGATTATAAAATTTAGCGAATCTTGTTTTCATTCTATATCCAGTACCCTCTGGTGCTAATTCAATTGTTGATACTGTTTCACCAAATGTACTAGCCCAGCTGTCAAAATGCTCTAATCCAGCATTTACAAGTGTATTATACTGAAGGTATCTTTGCATGGTATACATTTCAGTCATTGAATTGGAAACAGGCGTACCAGTAGCGAATACAATACCTTTACCACTAGTTATCTCATCAAGATACTGGCATTTCATAAACAAATCTGATGATTTTTGAGCCTCACTTTGGCTGATACCTGAGACATTACGCATCTTGCTGTAAAGGAAGAGATTCTTATAATAATGTGCTTCATCCACAAATAATCTGTCTATTCCAAGCTCTTCAAAAGTTAATAAATCATCCTTGCGTTTTGTATCATTTAATTTATCCAAACGTCGTTTAAGATTCTTTCTGGTCTTTTCCATCTGCTTGATTGAGAAACCTGCTCCATGGCTGTTCTTAAGCTCCTGAATGCCTTCGGTAATGGATTCGATCTGCTTTTCAATGGACATTACCTGTCTTTCTATTGACATAGGTATCTTTTCAAACTGGCTTTGTCCAATGATAACGGCATCCCAGTCACCAGTAGCTATACGTGAAAGAAGTGTCTTTCTTCTTGATTTTTCAAAATCCCTTTTAGTTGTGACAAGAATACTGGCACTTGGATATAATTGAAGAAAATCCGAACCCCATTGCTCAACAAGATGATTAGGTACTACAAACATAGCTTTCTGTGATAGTCCAAGTCTTTTTATTTCCATACATGAAGCAACCATTTCCCATGTCTTTCCTGCACCAACAACATGTGCTAATAATACATTATGTCCATAAAGAATATGAGCAATAGCATCCTTCTGATGCTTTCTTAGGGTAATCTCTGGATTCATATTAGGAAAAGTGAGATGGTCACCATTGTATTCTCTAGGTCTAATACTATTGAATTTTTCGTTATAGATATCAGTTAAAAGCTCACGTCTTTCTGGTGTTTTCCATATCCACTCCTGAAACGATTCCTTGATAAGATCCTGCTTCTGCTGAGCTATCATGGTTTCTTTTTTATTAAGAAAAGCTGTTTTCTTTCCAGATGAATCATATTCATAATCATATATCTTTGTAGTCTTTAGATTCAAACAATCTTCTATTAATCTATATGCATTGGCGCGATGAGTTCCATAGGTCTTTTCAGCAAAGATATTGCCTCTATCCATATTCTTGCTGCAGATGTTGTATTCACCAGTAGCACTGGAATAGATAATTTCAATATATCTCTGTGAATAGGTTTTGGTATCAAGAAGCTCAAACATAAACTGCTGATATATTTTCTCAGGTATCCATGTAGCACCGATTCGCACATTAATTTCACTGGCAGTAAGTGGTTCAGGAATTGCCTTTTTTAATGCATTGATGTTTTCATTAAACAAAGGATTGATTTCAGCTGCAAGCTTTGCCTGTCCTAGCTTTTCTCTTATATTGCCGCTTAGATATTCATCAGAAGTAACATAAATCTCTTTATCCATATAAGGAAGACGATAGATAATACCATTTAATTCACTGATAATATCATCTGATGATTTTCCATATATCAAAGACATATAATCCAGATCAACCTTGCCTTTCTCGCTTAACGAAAATAATAATGCCTCGTTGGCATTATCAGCACTCCTGATTTCCTGTTTCTTACGAATAGTTCTTTTGGTGAACATATCAGCCTTTGATTTAAGAGTTCCATCATCATTTAAATTCTCTAATGAACATAAAAGATAGTAGGAACTATCCTCACGAAAGGCCAGTGTATTTCCTCTTGAATTGATAAGACCAAATTCACTGGTAAAATTATCATAAAGATTATTAAGATTAATCTGCTCATTTCTAATATCCTCATCAGAATAATCATTGCTTTGAAGCTCGATAAGCTTTCTTACACTGTCCCTTATGCCAATAAGACCAGTTATTCTTTTAAGCCTTGAGGGCGTTAAATCAGCTTTCTGCATGATGCTATTGACACGATAATAGACATCACCGTCAACTATTGTATAACTGTAGTTTCTGACATTGGGATCAGCAGGTATTGATGATATTTCAGTTATTTCTTCATCATCAAGGGTATCAGTTATTTCATATTCACCAATATGTCCATCAATATAGGCTATTGCTTCATCAATTTTTTTAGAAAGTGGTATTGAACCGTCATTGACAACTGTAATATCCTCACGTCCATACATAGAACGGGATTTTTTTAACTTTCCAAGAATCATCTGAGGATTATCTACAAAATACTGATTAATGGTAAAGCCATCATCGGTAGTTCCTAGTCCTATCCATGCATCATCACTTACAACAGGAAGCTCACGTTTTTTAAGAAAGATAATATCTGATACAGCCTTTGTATCATCAAAAGCACTGTTAGGAAGTCTTATGGCACCAAGAAACTCAGCACGTTCATTGATATATTTTCTGACCCTGCTGCTGGACTTGTCCATGGTATAGCGTGAAGTCACAAAGGCAATGATTCCACCAGTTCTTACCTTGTCGATAGTCTTGGCAAAGAAATAGTCGTGAATATTAAAATTCAGTCTGTCATAACGGCTGTCACTGACCTTGAACTGACCAAAGGGAATATTACTGATAGATATATCAAAGAAGTTATCAGGAAGGTTTGTATTCTCATAACCTTCAATATCTATATGAGCATTCTGGTAAAGCTGCCTTGCAATACGTCCACTGATGGAATCTAACTCAATCCCATAAAGATGTGACTCACTCATTTCTTCAGGAAGGCATCCAAAGAATCGGCCCGTTCCACAAGATGGCTCCAGTATATTTCCATACTGAAATTCCATCTTTTCTAAAGCTTTGTAGATACCTTCAATAACTTCAGGACTGGTATAAAAAGCCGAAAGGGTTGATTCCCTTGCAGAGGCATATTCTTCATCAGTCAACAAACCTTTTAGTTCATGATATTCACTGTTCCAGTTTGACTTGGTTTCATCAAAAGCTTCCTGAACACCACCCCAGCCAACATACTTCGATAGAATTTCCTGTTCCTCAAGTGTGGCAAGCCTGTTTTCACTTTCAATTTTCTTTAAAAGTTTTATAGCAACTACATTTATTTGGTATCTCTGCTTAGGCGAAAAATGAGCCTGATTTTCAGTAATTCTATAATTAATCTTTTCTATTGGTTGTGCTTCATTTTTTTTAAAATAATCATCAGGTAGTTTTATATCATTATCATTACAGTATTTAATAATATCATTTAATTGCATATTAAAACCATGGTAGAAGGTACCATGGTCCAACTGTATCGTATAATAGTTTTTATGAGTTTCATCAGTATAATACTGCTCCTCAACAAGAGTGAACTGTGAATCTGTTGTAGTTCTAAGCCACTCATTGGCATAGCGATAAAGCTTCTCATTGATATAATCATCTTTTGAAGATTCTTCGCTTATTGATTCAATGCCATCATATGATAAAGGAACTAATGAATGATTATCAGTATTGATTCTAAAATCCATGACTGGATTGTTGTATTCAATGCCGTTATCAATATATACATGAATGAGTCTTACCATATCTGGTTCATCATCATGTCTTTCAACAAGGATTCTTTCATCCTTTTGGGCGTTTTCAAATATCATAAGGCAGCTTTTTCTATCAACGATACGATTAGCCTTTAATGAAAGCATATCAAATAACTCATTTGAATTAAAAAGCATTGATGAGTTGTTTTCATCAGGATTGAACATATCCTCAAATGTTCTTGTAACAATATCATCAATCATCAGTTCTCTGAAATGTCTGTCATCCTTTAATTTATTACTAATAACTTCGTCTAAAGCATTATCAGCTATCATATAGCCAAGCTCATCACTGACAATATCCATTGCAGTTTCAATAGAGGTATCCCTGTCCCTTATAAATGAATAGGCAGCACTGTTTCTAATCTTTTCAGTAAGTTCTGGAAGATATTTTTCGTAAAGTGTTTTATCATCAATAGCCTCGGTTCGATTCGTATTCTCCGACTTTTTTATTTATTTCTACTTCTGTATTATGAATTCGATTCAGGTCACCTGACTCATTTATATCTTCTTCTGAAATACGGTTTCGGGTCAGGTTATCCGCACCGTTTTTAATGACTTCGGCTGATTGTGTATCATTGGATAGCATTTGACCATCTATTATAGCATCTGTACCATTATTAATGGATTTATCAGTGTCATTATCGATGACATCAACAAGAAGTCCATCATTCAATGGATTATCCTCAAGATACTTTAATAATTCAACTGCTGTAACATCTCTTGTAAACAAGGGGAATGTAACATCCGAAAGCATAATGATATCACCATCAATCTGAAGTATCTCGTATTCATCAGCACCGATATATACATGATTACCTTCATTGTATCTATATTCCTGATGCATCTTTATTTCAGGCTTTAATTCATCATTATTGATATTTAATTCAAACTCTTTTTGCTTTCTTTCACGCTCAAGCTGTGCTTCAAGCTCTTTTTGAGCATATTTAGGGTAATAATCGTTTTCACTCTGGGTAAGATATCGGTCATTATCAATCATAACCTGAATACGCTTTGTTGCATCCTTCCATTTGATTGTAATGGAATAGTCATCAGCACCTATCCATTTTGATTTTCCTAATCTGATACCTTTGGAATCAAAATGAATATCTATATATGCTCCATCAAATGCACAGCTTGATGCACCAGTACCATATTCATCCTTCAGAAATTTTGCTTTTTCATTAAGTGAAATATTTTCTCTGAATTTTTCATAGATTCTGTATTTTCCATCTCTAACATGGCTTCCTTCTTTTAAAGACAGTTCAATTTCTTCATTGGAGAAATATTTTCCATTGTTGAAATTTTCAATGGAATCATAGACTGCATCTTTCTGCTCCTCCATTGAAGGAATCTGTATGCTTTCATCAAAATATCTTAAAACAATAAGACCATTGGTGGTGCTCACTACAAAGTTCCACGAATACTGTGTTTCAAGTGTATGATTATCTTCTGTTCCATAAAACAGTTTTAACCCATTTTTGCTTTTCTCATATCCCATTTCAATATCATCATAGATAAATGTCTGAACATCGGGATAAATATTGTAAAGATACTTTTCTCTTTCCTTTGTATCTGTATGATTTTTAAAATAATCAATAATCTCAGCACTTGTGGCATTGAAATCCTGATATCGGGTAAATACTATTGTATCAGCATCCCCATTAAATACATGAAGCTTATATGATCCCTGCAATGGAGTCAATTTAACAACAGGTCTATGAAGATACTCATCCTTATCAATCAATTCGGCTATCTTTTCCTGTATAAAGCCAAATGAATAATGAGATTCGGCACTTCTTGTCATATAATTGCCACTGTATGCCAGCAGGCCATTGTTTTCCTTATGAATTCCAATATATGAACGATCATCAGGACTTCTGAATATCTCAACATACATATTTTTATAGCATTCATCTATAAAAGCTGATCTTTCATCACTATCCGTATGCTCATTAAAAAAGGCAATGACATCATTCCTTGTATGATTCATTGCCTCTTCATTTCTCAATAATTCCGGTAGATCTTCCAACGGAAAAGGTGGAAGGCCTTTAGATTTATCATCTATTTCAAGAGTTCCATCTTCACTATTAAATCTTAGCTGTGTATAATCTCCTCTATAATTATTTCCTCCACCTGATGCTCCATATTGTTCATGCACTGTACCCATTCCATCTGATTCGCTTCCTTGTCTGGGATAGGTGTATTCTGCATCATCTGTTTCATCAGCTGTTCTTTCATTTCTGTCGATTGTAACTGTACTTCCTTGAGATGTTCGTTCAGCTGATTCTTCATTCTCATTGTTAATAATAATGCCGGGTTGTAGTTTCTCAGGTAATCCATTCTCATCATGGCGTATTTCCCTTTGAAGCTTTCCTCGTTCATCTTGAGATTCGGCATGAGATAATCCCCAACCTGAATGTATTCGATCATGACTGTTTCCTCCTTTGAGTATTTTATCTATATCATTATTCTGAACTGTTTTATTAGAATTATCAAATGTGCGATTGACCTCTTTCATAGATTCTCTTACTGCCTTTGATAATTCGCTAAGGCTGCTTTCAGTCATATCATGAACAGCCTGGCCTAAACATGAGAAGGTTTCGGCTGTATCAAATGAAGTGATGAAATAAAAATCACTTTCATCAGTATAGTTTAACGGATCAAGGTCACTTCTGTTGAGAAGGCAGTAATAGATACTATTTTGCATCAACTTTTTAGCTTCATATGATATTTCATCATCATCTATATTTTCCAGTGAGCTGTTCATTTTATTAGAAATAATCTCACTAATAAAGCCGTCACTATATTCATCAGCTATATCTTTAGATATTTCCTTAAAATATTCATTTAAGCTTTTTGAAATAGTTAAACGATTATCAGCTTTCCATAGCCTTATTTCCCTGTCCCCGTGGGTGTCCCCAATATCAAATACATATCTAAGTCTTGAATAGCTTCCACCTTCATCAATAAGTGCAATACCTTTTGCACCTCTGTTAATCCATCTGTTGTATTTATTGTTCCAGTTATCAAAGGTAGTACATGCTTTAGCATTAGGCTTTTGAGCATAGATAAGAATCTGGTCCTGAAGCTTGTATCGATAAAGCCAAGATACGACATTAAGAAATTCTATATATTTTGATGCATCATTAACTATCTCTTTTGAAGTTTCATCAAGAAGGCTATAGATATAATCAACCTTTCTCATATTCACACCTCCATTCTATCTTGGCAGTCGTTTTATCTCATAGCTTTTAATGGAATCAATGGCATCAAGATGCTTGTCCATCAGATCAAGACTTCTCTTACGAAAGTCCTTGAAAGCACTGTTGTAATCTCTGAAATAATGTCCAAGAGTATATCCACCGATTCTTGATGGAACTGTTTTCCATGTTACATATTCAACACGGGTTATGTTTTTTCTTCCAAGTACAACAGTTTCATTACCACATGAGTTTTCTGCAATGATTTCAAAGCCTGCATTGAATTCCTTGTAGTATTTCATGATATCATTTATTTTTTCACCAGTCATATTAAAAATGGTATCAGTATTAATACCATTATTCTTGCAGTAAAGCATATATGAATAAACACTATCTCTATTTTTTAAAAAAGATGAATGATGTTCAATACTTTTCCAGTTTCTGACATGTTCATCAATGCTCATAAAGGCAATGAAATAGCCGTTTTCAAGATAATCAAACAGATTCATGTCATTAACTTCATTTCCTTTTGAATCAATATAGATGGTTGAATCATAATCATTAACAAGTCCTGTAATCATATCATTTTTATTAACCAGTACACTTGCAATATCATTGGTGATTCCTTCTTCAAGGATAAGAGCTTTTGCCTTTAAATAATAGTTATCAGCCATTGTATATTCCTTTTCTTTCCAGGCTTTGCTTAAACTGTTTAACGGTAGCCTTACATTCCATTTCTCTATTCAAATAGTAGCGATAAATCTTCTCCATAGTTCGATTCATAAAATCCATAAAAGCATTATCAATTTCACGATGAAAATCCTCATTAATAATTCTATTATCATCAGACGTGACAACTCTATAGATAATGCTTTGTTCATGAGTATCATTATCCAGCTTATAAGCAAGTACTGTACGCTCCTCACCAATAGTTTCAGTTAATATAATCTTATATTTGTCTATTACATCATCATTAAATACACCTACAATATCATTAACACTTTCAAGCATCTGGTCTTCAATAATCTCCTTGGTAATACCATTATTTTTACAGTAATGCACATAGGTGCTTATACCAGTAGGTATTTCATCCATGACATCTATGAAGAAGTCAATAAAATCCCACATATAATAATGGAGCTCCATACCCATCCAAAGAATATTGTATCCTTTTTCAAGCATCAAAAGGATATAGCCCTCTATACATTCATCAAATAATTCACGATATTTTCTTTTATACTGTATACTGTCTTCTTCAACAATAGGTGTTTTATGGTAAGGCATAAAGACAAAGTTTCCTTCAAGTGAAGACACACCCATAATAAAGTCAGTTATTCCTTTATCTGGTTTTATAAGAATATATTTTAATTCAGCTAATTCAAAATTCTCACGTGCTAATTGAATAGCTAGCATTACATTTTTTCTTTTTTTTGTTAGATCCATATATTATTTCCTTTCTATTTTAACTAATAATCAAAAAGAGGGTGCTTTCATATAAAAACATCCTCTTATAATACTTATCGAATTCTATGATTAAATCTAAGAATAAAAACATAGATATTAATCATTGTAACAACACAAAGAATCAACAATGAAGCTGTTAATGGCCAAAGTTTATTCGCCATCATTGTCTTCACTTTTTTTCTTTCCTTTTCCTTTATGTCTTACAATTTCAATAACTGCTGCTGAAGCAAGCAATCCAGCTGCATACAATGCAATATTAGATGTATCTCCAGTCTTGACAACTACTGTAGGAGTTGGAGCATTATTATAATTCAATGAATAGACATCTCCAACGTTTTCTAAATCATCATCAACAACTACCTTGATGACTTCATCAGATAACTGATATCCTTTAGGAGCCTGTGTTTCACGGATATAGTATGTTCCATATTCGAGGTCTTCAAATGTAACAGTTCCATTTTCAGTATTAGCGTTAACTGTTGTGATTTCCTCTGTACATGCTTCATCAGCATATAATGTGAATGCAAAGTCTAATCCTGTGATGACTTCTTTAGTTGATGAATCAATCTTGACCACTTCAATATCAGTGAGAATCTTTTCATCTACAATTGTATGATATTCATTGACTTTATCACCAGAAACAGTAAATTCCACATCATTGGCTACATAATAGCCATTAGGAGCTGCCTCTTCATGAAGTGTATATGTTTTTCCTTCTTCTAAGCCA
>JAJQEL010000031.1:15226-41910 GCA_021201655.1 Erysipelotrichaceae bacterium
CCTTCTTCTAAGCCACTAATCGCATGTGGTTCAGTTGTTGATACCCATTCATCAACGATATTTCCATCTTTATCAATGACTTGAATAGTTGCACCTTCTACTTCTTGTCCACCAACATCTTCTTTGGTAATCAATACCTGTTTATCAGTCATAACGATATCCTGATCATCATCTTCTGTAACTGTGAATTCCACATCACTTGCAGTTACATAGCCTTTAGGTGTTTCAATTTCCTGCAAGATATAAGTCTTTCCAACTTCAAGATTACTTGCACGATAAGGTAATGTTTCACCAGTTGATGAATCAACATAGAAAATATATCTATATGAACTGCTAGTGTCAGTTGCTGCGTCATAATTATTGATTATTTCTTCTACAACATAAACACCGTTTGATAATGTGATTTCTGTATCATTACGATGAATATCGCCATCACTGTTAATACTTGAGCTTGCTACTGCATAAATGCCTTCTGTTTCAATGATTTCCTTCATAGTATCATTAACAGTATAGCTTCTGGATGAGGTAGTCCAAGAGTCAACAACTTCTCCAGTTTCCTTATCAATGATTTCAAGTGTTGCACCATTGATTGTATTGCCATCAGTATCAACTTTTGTAACAGTAACCTGTTTATCAGTCATTGTTACAGTTCCACTTTCCATTTCTTCAAAATAAGTAAAAGTAATATCAGTAGAAACTGCATAGCCATCAGGTGCTGTAGTTTCACTTAATGTATATTCATGACCATAGATTAATCCTTTAACAAGATGTTCTTCAGTAGTAGAAGTCCATTCGTCAATGACAGTTCCAGTTGTATTATCAGTCAATACCATTTGAGCACCTTCAACTTCATTGCCACCAACATCAGTCTTGCTGAAGTATGTTTCAGTAAGTTTGTTTTCAGCTGATTTAACTACTTCATAAACTTTAGTAGTGTTATTTTGAATAGTGAAATCATATTGAACTGGTTCTTCAAGTAATACATAACCATCCTGTGTTTCTACTTCAGTCAACAAGTAAGAAGCACCTTCAGTACCTAAAGGCAATCCAGTAATCTGTAAATATCCGTTTTCATTGATTTCATAGATTCCATCGTCATAATCTTTTGTAACAATATCACCTTTAGAATAGATAACTGAACCATCTGTCGGATCAATGATATCACTGTTTGCAGTTAACTGGAACTTGATTCCTTTATTAACAATATCTTCAGATAACTCAGTAGATTTATTGAGAATAATTGTACCTGTTGGTTTTTCATCAACGATTTCAACAGTAATGATTGGATCATTATCCTCATCAAACGTAATTGATTCATTTGTAGAAGTAATTTCCACTTCAACTTCATCAGCTAAAACAAAACCAGTAGGTGAAGTAATTTCTTCTACATAATATGTTCCAGTTTCAACCATATTGTCTAAGTAAACAATACCATTTTCATCAGTAGTCCATGTATCAATATATGTCCATCCTGATTTTTGAGATACGTAATTACCTTCTGAATCTTTTAACTTGAATGTTGCGTTAGATAATGTCACTTCGTCACCATCTTCATCAGTTTTGACTAGCTTCAGCCATGCCTTGAATGGAGCATTGTTTATAACACGGTATTCAATTTCTTCATCCTCATCAATGGTCACAAAGAAATCTCCACCAGCATAGTAGTTTTCAGGTGTATATGTTTCCTTAACCAAATATACACCATAAGGCAAGTCAACAGAAGTTGCACGACCAGTTGAATCAGTTGTCAAAACATCATAAGTTGTTGCTTCATCCCAGCCAACACTTTGAACTTCACTATAAAGCTTGATTGTAAATTCAACACCTTCAAGTCCATCCTGAACACCTGCTGAGCCGTCAGAACCAATCTTTGAAACCTGAATCTTTCCTTTAATCACATCTTCTTCTGAAGTAACTGATTTAGAAGTAACATTCTTTGTATTGCTTTCTGGAGTCAATGTAACAACATTAGTTGTAGATGTTACTAAATAACCTTCAGAAGCTTCGGTTTCACTGATAACATATGTTCCCATAGGTAAATTCGTCCATGAGATTTCAGCGTTGCTGTCAGTTGACTTTTCACCAGTATCTCCCCATGTAGAATTACCAACAGTCTTTGTAGAAATAGTTTCACCTTTTTCAAACAATACTTTACCACTTGCGGGATCTAAAATATCTTCATAAGCCTTTAAGACATAAGTTGCACCTTCTAACGTTGCATCACCTTGAGCAGTACTTCCAGTCTCACTGTCTTCTTTAGTTAAATAAATAGAACCTACAACAGGTTCATTGGAAATTGTTAAGCTATAAACTTCACCATCTGTTCTGATAGATTGGGTTAAAGTCGTAGTAGCTAATGTATAGTTATCAGGATTAGTTTTCTCTCTAACCATATAAGTTCCATAAGGAAGTTCACTGGACATTGCAACACCAGTACTATCAGTCTTGATTGTTTCAATGACAGTTGTTCCTTCTTTATCAAGAATTTCAAATTCAGTACCAGCTTTTTGCACTATTTCACCAGTCTTTGAGTCTTTCTTAGTGACTTCGATATAACCTTTAATAATATCTTCTTTGACTGTTACAGATTCAACAACTTCTGAAGATGTATTGTTAGCTGGAGTTAAGGTAACAGTATAAGTTTCATCACTGACTGTATATCCAGTAGAAGCTTTTGTTTCGCTGATTACATAAGTTCCCATTGGTAAGTTAGACCAAGTGATCTGACCATTTTCATCTGTTGTCTTTGAGCCAGTATCACCCCAAGTAGAGTTACCTACAGTCTTAGTAGAAATAGTTGTACCAGCAGAATATAAAACACTTCCCGTAGCTGGATTCAGGATATCCTCTTTAGCTTTTAAAACATAAGTTGCACCCTCAAGTGTTGCTTCACCTTGTGCATCACCAGTTTCACTATCTTCTTTTGTAATGGTGATAGAACCAACGACTGGCTCATTATAGATAGATACTTTATATGTTTTACCATCTTCAGTAACTGACTGGCTTTCAGTAGTTGTAACAATAACATAGTTTTCAGGATTTGTTTTTTCACGGATTGTATAAGTTCCATAATCCAGTAATCCTGATGTTGCAATACCATTAGAATTAGTAGTGATTGTTTCTACAACAGTTGAACCACTTAAGATTTCAAATTCAACACCAGACTGCTTAACGACCTGTCCAGTCTTTGAATCATATTTGGTTACCTGAATATAGCCTTGCTTCCAGTCATTGGTAGCTGTATAAGATGAAGTTTCTCCAGATTTAATTGTTACAGAATGAACAGTACTATCTAAAACAAGGTTATCTGGAACACTCGTTTCCTGAATATATACTGTGCCACTGTAAAGATCACTGACTGTTACAGTACCATCACTGCCAGTTGTATATGTTCCTACAGGATTGCTCATATCAGAGTTATAGGAAACCTTGAATGTTGTATCAGCAATATAGTTGCCTTTATTGTCTTTCTTAGCCAAAGTAAGTGAACCAAGCTCTTCAGTGTACACCTTCAAATAGGCTGTCTTGGAAGTAGTAGAAGGACTTCCTATAGAAACAACACTTTGATAGTTTCCAGCAACATACCCTGTAACAGTTCCTTTAGCAATATCTCTATCGGCATTGAATGTAATTGTCGCAGGATTATCCTTGCTAATGACTGAACTTGATTTGATTGTTAAGTTATATCCTGATCTAGATGAACTCAATGCAGAATTAGAGTATTCTATATCATTGTCATAAAGAGTAATGACACTATTACTGTCTGTTAGTGTTGTTGAATAATTACCAGTAGTTGAATCATATTCTAATTCTACAGTATCAGCTGATGAACTACTTGAAGAAGCAAAGCTAGGAATATCATTTTCAATTCTAATTTCGTATTGAATCTGGCTTACCCATGAATCATAGATTTCATCGAAATATTCTTCAAGTTCTTCTGCTGTATAGGTATATCCATCTTCATTGGTATAATCTGTAAAATACCACATATCCTTGACATGAGTCCATGACCCGTCACTAGATGCCAAATTAAAATCAGCATCTCTTTCACCTTCAGTAACTTCCCATATAAGCGTTCTTCCAACAAGATATCTTATCTTTTCCTTAACACCCATGCTATGACCATATTCAAAGTCATTAGGGAAGTTACTTCTACCACCAATTCGACTAACTAGTTCCATTTTTTCAGCAGCTGTTGTACCACCAACACTCGTACCTTTAAACAATGCACTTGCAGAAGTATTAGAAGTCATTGTTGTATCATCAGGCAATGAAACACCAAAATCAATGCAGTATAAATAATCGCCTGCATTTGGATAGGTAGTTGTCGTCATGATGTAGAAAGTAGTACCTGCACTATGAGTTGTTCCTGTCTTAGATGTGATTGACTTATATCTGATATAAGTGACTGCTCTTTGTTCCATGTAGGTAATGGTTGCAGTGTTGGCATCCTTTACGATAGAAGAACTACTGAACAGCATAGACAAAGTCATTAGCATGACCATAACAATCTTTGAACCTTTCTTTAATATGTCTTTCATAAATTTTCTCCTTTCAACTTTTTGTAAAATACATACTAAAATACTTGAAATATCTTACTTGCATGAACCCCATTAAAAGAATTCATTCTATCACCACCTCTCAATTTTTTTAAATACTAAAAAGGGGAAATACAAACATTTCCCATATCAAGTATCTATAGATTTTAAATAACACTGACTGTTACATAACAGTTCTGATTCTTATAGCTTAATGTAACTGTATATTCACCAATGGAAGGATAATCATATTCTCTTATCACTTCATCACCATCTTCATTGATGTATATTTCTGTTTCATTGACTGCATCCGTAGTTACAGTTATTTCAGAAATGATTGATTTATCAGTTGTTTCCATATCTACATAATCTTCTGCATTTAATGAAATAGCTGTTCCATATTCAATAGCTATCGTATCAGTCTTTAGATTAAGACTGGGATATATATTAATCGATAGACTAATAAATGCAGTAATAATAATTAAAACCAGTACAACAACAATCATCCATGCTTTTCTTCTCTTGAGAATATCTATAATCTTTATTTTTTCATTTTTCCTTTCTTCTTTCTATGATTTTTTACCAATATCCTTAAATTCATTTTCCATGTTTAACATCTATTAATCTTATAGACAGGGATTCCTTATTCTAACCATTCTTATTTTTCTCCTTGAAATAAAAAAGACATCTTTTGATTTAAAAGATGCCTTTAATACTTAATCACTTAGATAAGCTTCAATATTTTCTTCAATTCTTTGTACATTTCTTTCTCTTTGCAGCTGATCTGCATCAGTATGCCATGTTGCAGCTACTGCAATACCAACAAGTAATATGATGACTAATAGTTTTTTCATGGATGTTTCCTCCTGATCAAGATTTTTCTTTTGTGACTATATCATACTATGACGCCTACATTTTAACAATTCTGCAAAATCTCTGTTTATACTTCTATATTCTTATGGGCTGGTAGAAGGAAGGGGGTTATTAGGGGGAAACTTAGTCACAGATTTAGCTAAAAAAATGCGAATTACCCCCTTACGAATTCTGCAGTTTTTCTAACCTGCGATTTTTTGAGTCACACAATTTTGACTCAAAATCACTATCTGGACTGTTCCTTTTTCTTGCTTTTTGCCCATTTGCTTAATAATGAAATGATAAGATCAGACTTTTGCTTTGGTGTATAGCCTTTTGGAAAATAATCATTAATATCATCCATCATAAAAGTAAGCTTTTCTCTTTGATTTGGTTTTACCTCGCTCATGATTGAGTATATAACATTTTCATCCAGGCGGCCTTCCTTGGATAATGTCTTCATACGTATTGTTTGTGCGTGGGATGGCGTAAAATCAAGCTCATCAATATATTTTACAACCATTTCCTGTTCCTCTTTTGATAGGAATGATAGTTCAACAGCAGGACTGAATGCTATCTTCTTTCCATATTCACTTATGCCATCAACCATATTTTTTAATGGTTCAATAAGTTCAGTTAGACGAATAAATCGTTTTACCTGATTAACACTATCACCAACTTCTTGTGCCAATTGTTGATTGGTTCTTCTCAACTTCGGCCCAAGTTGGGCCGAAGTTAAATCAGTTCTTTTGCCTTGATGTTTCATTGCCTCAAGTTTTAACTTATAAGCCATACCTCTTTCAGTTGGAAGTATCTTTTCTCTCTGAATATTAGCATCAACCATGATTATTGTTGCTTCATCATCAGTTAAATCACGAATGATACACGGTATCGTTTCAAGATTAGTTAATTCACACGCCTTCATTCTTCGATGACCTGATATCATTTCATACCCGTCACCATTAGGATTAGGTCTTACAAGTGTTGGGTTTAAAACACCATATTCACTAATACTTTCAACTAGATTCACCATATCGTCATCCATTCGTACCTTAAATGGATGGTTTTTGAATTCAGTGATATCACTTAATGGAATATCTCTTATTTTCTCCAGTTTCTCCTCCTGTCGCATTTCCTCTGTTGTAAACAGATCATCGTATGTTGGTATCTTGATATCGTTTATGGTTTTTCTGGACATTTAACAACACCTCCTTCGTTAATGATTCATATGCCCTTGTTGCTGCACCTTTGGGGTCATATCTGAATATACTTTCACCAACACCTGTTGATTCTATTGCCTTGATACATCTTGGTATTCTTGTATTGAATATTCTAATATGATTTCCAAATGCTTCATGGATATCCATCGGTATCTTCTTAGATAGATTTGTTCTTTCATCTGTCATGGTAATCAAAATACCTTCAATCTTCAAATCTGCATTCAGGTTGCGTTGCACATTTGCAATGGTTTTAAGCAGGTCAGCCATACCTTCAACAGCATATGGTTCTGCCTGTACTGTGATAATAACCTTGTCAGCTGCTGTTAAAGCATTGATAGGGAGATTATCAAGAGAAGGGTTGGTATCAATAATGATATAATCATAATCATCCTTAATGGTATCAAGAAATCTTTTAACAACCGTTTCTCGACACATTGCTGTTTCGAGCGTTGAATTAATGCTCGCCAGTGATATGTTCGATGGAACAATATCAACACCTTCATCACTATGGAGAATCAAACTTTCCTTGTCAATTTCTTTATTATCTATGACCGATATAATAACCTCTCTCATAGATAATGGATATTCATTCATGTTTCGATATCCAAATGCCTTTGTAGAATGACCCTGTGGGTCAAGGTCCACCAGTAAAACCTTTTTTTCGTGTTTTGCAAGACACGCACTAAGACTGACTGATGTCATTGTCTTTCCAACGCCACCTTTTTGGTTGGCAATTGCAATTACTTCGCCCATATATTTCACCTCTTTCTTTTATGGGTACAAAAAATGTGAAACATTTCTAAAAACGTTTCACTTATCATCATTCATATCGTATTTTATCTTTCAGGATTATTCTTGTTTTTATTTTCATAATTTTTAATACCTATTTCTCCACGTTTGATATAGCTTAATATTTCATCCAGATCTTTCTGATTTTCACATGCAACGCAGTAATCAAGCACTATATCATTTCTTATTTCAACAAGTCTGGATGATATAATAAATCTATGCTTACTGCTGTTCGCGCTGAATATCATAGTATCCTGCTTATTCATAAGAGAAGTATTTCCTTCATAGAACAGGACTATCGGTGGACCATTAGTATCCTTTAGAAACTCTGGATAGTCTTTGCTGATGATTGTCGTATACTTATAACGCAGTTCTTTTTTATATTTTGATATTGTATCATAATCTATATCCTCATGATTTTTGATAGCATCAAGAATACCGTTAAAATCACCATTGTATTTTAGTGCCAGAGTAACAAGCATCTTTTCGTTCATTTTAGCACATCCTTTCAAAGTAAAAGGAGGATTGCTTTTCAGCAGTCCTCCCGGTTAAAAACGTTATGCCTTAATAATAAGGCTATGTATGAGCTGATATTTGACTTAAATATCCGTGTTTTTTAATAGTAAATAATATGTAATATCTCCTGAGTAACAGTTTGTCAGGCATTGACAGTGACGCGATTTGAGCCAGCATTCTTGCTAACACTTTTGCTAACACGATTGAAAAAAAGGTGACATTAAGGCTTATTGGATAAAAAATGAGTGTGTAAAATTTGATGATTATATGGGATAAATTTCAATTATAAAGAAAACGGAACCAAATGATTCAAAATGATATAACGTTCTCCTAAGCAATCTGCCGCAGGTTCGAATCCTGTCATGGACGCTTTTTTTACAAAAATTTGTTTTCAGATTTTTAGTATTTCAAAAAGGACTATATTAGTCCTTATCTTGTAATTGTAAAAGTACATATTTTTCTATTTCTTTATAAAACTCTTCTACATTTTCTAACTGTTCATATATGTTTTTCTTAGGTACAATATAAAAATCATCATAATCACTACTAGTTCTAATCATAAAAACCTCTGATATAGTTTTAGACAATGATTTATCAAAAACACCAGTTTTTATATACTCTTTTCTAAAATAAGATATAACAGCTGAATGCTTGGAAAAATCTGTTTTTTCAAGAGCTAATACTGCTCTCATTGAATGAAAAACAGCATAGTATGATCGATTTGCAGATCCTTTATAATCACCCGCTTCATAAAGAAGTCTTGAGGAAGATAAACATTGCTTTGCTTGTTCAAGTCGATATAATGGCAAATCAATTCTAGATTGATCCATATAATGCCACTCCTTCATTCATTACATTCTGATAAAAAGGCAATATATTTAAATTATTATTAAAGGTTTCTTTATCTCTAATAACAATTGATACTAGAATATCATTATCTAAACTTAAATCACTAGAAATCCAACTGATATCATCTATATAATCCATGACTTCATCTTTCGAGCAATCGAAGATGACCATGATATCCATATCTGAATCAGGTCTATTGTCACCTCTAGCGTATGAGCCAAAAAGAATGATGCTTTTCAATTTATGTCCATAATGTTCCAAAAGATCAGAAGAAAGTTCGTTACCTATCTTTGAAATCAATTCTTTATTTTTCATTTTTTGCCCTCCTTATAAGGTTATTATAACATTTATAAATAAATAATAAAACACAAAATATGATTCAGATTATAGCAAAAGAGAAATCTATTTTTAATAGATGTGCTAACACATTTGCTAACACTATCGATAAAAAAGATGAAATAACATATCATCACATGAAAATATCGAATTAAAATTTTTGTTGATTACATCAAATAAACTTCAATTAAAATAAAAACATCATCAAATGATTCAAAATGATATAACGTTCTCCTAAGCAATCTGCCGCAGGTTCGAATCCTGTCATGGACGCTTTTTTTATTTATGTTCATCTTCACATATTTAAGATAAATAAAAGACTGATTTCAATCAGTCTCACATACATTATTGATTTTGTTTGAAAGCTAGCATTTTTTCAATATAGACCATGCCATGTTTTTTATTGATTGAATAATAGAAATTATAATCAATGTTTTGTGAAGTATATTTATAAAGGTTGGACGTATATTTGGGAGTTCTACCTGCATTTTCAGACAGATATGAAGCAACTCTCAATATTTCATTTAATACCTTTTGTGCATAATCATAATTATTGAAGTGTGAAATACAATAATTATCTATTTCATCCAAAGCATCATCAACTTCTTTTGTAATAACAACTTTATATTTCATATCTTAATCTATGCTTTTTCTCAAAATCTTCTAGTTCCATTGTTTCTACTTCACCATGTAGAAGTTTTTCATGCTGAAATTCCAACTCTGCCTTAAACTGAACTTCTTGTATAAGTTCATTCATTTCTTTTTCAGTTAACACATTATATGTTATACCGTCAAAGGTCATTTTTCTAAACTCCATTAAGAATCAGCTCCTTTACATATAAAGTATATCACAATATAAATCATTTTTAAATGTATAATTTTATTCTCCAAATTATTATTCATATATTCATACTATATAGCTCATAATTTCATCCTAAACACATCATACTCTCGAGATAAAAAATTGCTAAAATGATTTTCTAGCAAAAAACTCATGCCCTGACAGCAAGGCTATGTATGACTGGCAATTAATTTATTAATAAATAAAATGTAATTCTTCCTGATAAATGGCTTATCAGGTGTTTATGGTGATATAATGCGTGCTAACACTTTTGCTAACACTATCGATAAAATAAGTGATATAACTTATCATTAGATGAAAATGTTAAGTAAAATTTTTGTTGATTACATGGCATAAACTTAAATTTGAAAAAAGAAAGCAATAAATGAATTAAAACATCATCAAGTTCTCCTAAGCAATCTGCCGCAGGTTCGAAACAGTCACGGACGCTTTTTTATACTAAAAAGCCTTTATTTATCAAGGTTTTTCGGTTTCTTAAGCTGTAACCGTATTTTGTGCTAACACATTTTAAACTTTGTTAGCAAAGGCGAGTCCCTATCAAAAACATATCCCTATAAATCTTTTCACTATATTTTTTATACTATTTAAATTACGACTTTTATTTCTACATAAATATGCTAAATTATGTTACAATAAATGTAAGGAGGTTGATATATATATGAACAAAGCTATACCTATAGGAATAGTTGACTATAGAGAACTTATACAAAATAATTATTATTTTATTGATAAATCTCTCATGATTAAAGATTTTTTAAACTATAGATCAAAAGTAACCTTAATTACTAGACCAAGAAGATTTGGTAAAACACTGAATATGTCTATGATGGCTGAATTCTTTGATATCAAAAAAGATTCCAAGGATCTCTTTAAGGATACAAATATTATGAAAACTGAATATGCTAGCTATATCAATCAATATCCTACAATATTTTTGACATTTAAAGATGCTAATGATACTAAAGAAAATGTTATTTCTTATTTAAAAAAACAAATATCAAAGCAGTATGGGTATTTTATGTCTGAACTAGACAGTATTAAAATGAATATATTTGAGAAAAAACAATACGAAACCATCGTAAACGAATTGCTTGATAATACTTCTACTTTGAAGAACTTAACGGATTCTTTATTATTTCTCACAAATATGCTTTATAAATATTATGACAAGAAAGTTATGTTATTTATCGATGAATATGATACGCCTTTTATAGAAGCTCACGTTAATGGCTTTTATGAAAAAATTCATGGAGTACTAGCATTGCTATTATCGACAGTTCTTAAAGATAATCAATATCTAGAACTTGCTATGATAACAGGTATTCAAAGAGTTGCCAAAGAAAGTATTTTTTCAAAATTAAACAATCCTGCTATCTGCACGATGGCTGATGATCAGTATTGCCAGTATTTTGGTTTTACTCAAGATGAAACAAAGCAATTACTGGAATATTTCGGACTGGAATTAAATGATGAAGTGAAAGACATGTATGATGGCTATCACATTGGAGACAGTGAGGTATATAATCCATGGTCTATCCTCAATTATGCGTATAAACATAAATTGAAAGCATACTGGGTCAATACAAGCGCCAACACAATGATTGTAAATGCAATGAAAGATGCTGACATGTCATTTAATGATGAATTTGAATCATTGATAGAAAATGGTTACCTTGAAACCAACGTAAACATGGAAACAAGCTTTTATGAGCAGTCTGAAACAGATACTTTATGGGGATTGTTTATTAATGCTGGTTATTTAACAATTACAGATGAAAATGAATTTGAGGAATATCGTATTGAAATACCAAACAATGAGGTTGTTAAGGAATTTAAATCATTGGTTGCAAGCTATTTAAAAGTATCCAGCAGATTATTATCAAGACTTGCTAATAGTCTTTTAAGAGAAAATCCAAATGAATTTCTTAAAGCTTATCAGGATATTTTATTAATACCATCCTATTATGACTATAAAAGTGAAAATAGTTATCATATGTTATTTCTATCTTTGTGTTTATATCTTCAAAGTACTCATGAGCCATTATCAAATAGAGAAATGGGATATGGAAGAACTGATATAGTATTGCAATCAAAAATACCTAGATATCCATCATACGTATTTGAATTCAAATACAGTAAAGATGAAAAAGATAATTTAGATAAGCTTGCTGACGATGCTTATCAACAAATTATTAGAGAAAAATATGATGCATCTTTAAAAGGCAGAGCTATTCTCATTGGATTTGGACATCATCTCAAGAAAGTTGCTATGAAATGGATAGTTAGAGAATAAACTGAAGTATTTCTAATAAGTTAAAATAAAACCTGATCATCATAAAATCATTTAAGGGAAATCAATTAAATTTATCTATGGAAGATTTACACTTCAATATAAGTCTTCCTTTTTTATTTTTGGTTAAAATAGATGAAAGTTCAAATATTTTACATAAGCAGTTTTTTGTCCATTGCAGCTCCTTTCAAAGTAAAAGAAGGATTGCTTTTCAGCAGTCCTCCTGATAATAACTTCATGCCTTAATAATAAGGCTATGTATGATCAAGCAATTGATATATATATCGTAATTCCTAATAATAAATAATATGTAATATTTCCTGAATAATGGCTTATCAGAGGCGTAATTTAAGCTATCATTTGTGCTAACACGATTGATAAAACAGATGAAATAACATGTTATTAGATGAAAGTATAGAGTAAAGTTTTATGTTGATTACATAGCATAAACTTAAATTTTAAAAAAAAGAAAGCAACAAATGAATTAAGACATCATCAAGTTCTCCTAAGCAATCTGCCACAGGTTCGAAACAGTCACGGACGCTTTTATTTATGTTCATTTGCACATAATTTGATATAAATAAAAAACTGATTTAAATCAGTCACATATACATTATTGATATCGTTTGAATGCTAACATTTTTTGATATAGACTATGCCATGTTTTTTATTGATTGAAATAATAGAAATTATAATCAATATTTGGTGAAGTATATTTAGGAGTTCTGCCTGCATTTTCAGACAGATAAGAAGCAACTCTCAATATATCATTGAATACTTTTTATGCATAATTATTTATTTCATCCAAAGCATCATCAACTTCTTTTGTAATAACAACTTTATATTTCATATCTTAATCTATGCTTTTTCTCAAAATCTTCTAGTTCCATTGTTTCTACTTCACCATGTAGAAGTTTTTCATGCTGAAATTCCAACTCTGCCTTAAACTGAACTTCTTGTATAAGTTCATTCATTTCTTTTTCGGTTTATACATTATATGTTATACCATCAAAAGTCATTTTTCTAAATGCCTATTTTTATTCTCCAAATTATTATTCATATATTTATACACTATACAGTTCATTGTTCCTTCTAAGAAACATCATATCCTCACGATAAAAATTGCTAAAAATGATTTTTCTAATTAAAAACTTCATGGCTTGATAAGGCTATGTATAGATTGATAATCAATTTAAATATCTACATTCTTTAGTAACAAATAAAAAGCATCGTCTTTAACGATGCTTCATCATTATTTTTTAATTAAATGCAAATATCTTTTGTGAAATAGAATAACCAATAGTAATAGCTTTTCTACCAGCTTTACTATCCATTTCCATAAAAGTTCCTAAAGCTGTATGCTTAACAGCTTTATATAGATCTTTGTTTTGATTTTTAAGATAAGCCCATAGTTCTCTACGTTTTTCAAGATTTTCTTCAGTATTAGATTTAACACATAAAGCACTTGAAACTGTCATAATCATAGATAAATATTTTACCATATAATTCCTCAATTTTCGACTCTTCAAGTTCATAACATCACAACTATCTATCATTAATTTTGTTACCTTTAATTGTTGATCAATACGTGAAATCATTATCTTTTCATTAACTGATTGATCTTCTCTACCAATGTAATAACGATATAAATCAACATTGAGATAATAAAGTGTTGTTACATGTGGTAATGGTTCATAGACAAATAGATTATCTACATAGAATGTATGTTTTGGTAATTCAAGGTTACAATTTCTTAATAATTGTGTTCTATAGATAACACTATGCATTAATAGATTTTGTTGTGGATAGAAGTGCTTAACATCATACCATCTAAATACTCTATCTTGAGGTAAAGCATTGGTATATTTAATAACTGATGATTTATTTTCACTAGGTTTTTCATAAACATAATTAGCAATCATCATATCAACATCTTCGTCTTTACTATGTAATTCTTTGATTGTATTAACGACTTTCACAAAAGCTGATTGTTCAAACCAGTCATCACTATCTAATACTTTAAAATAAAGACCTGTTGCATGTCTTAAACCAGTATTAACTGCTTCACCATGACCTCCATTCTTTTGATGTATACAACGAATTGTCTCAGGATACATCTTAACATATGATGCCCCTATTTCCGCTGTATTGTCTGTTGACCCATCATCAACAATAATGATTTCTATATCATCTTTAAGAATCAAACATGATTCAATTGCTTTATTCATATATTCTCCACTATTATAACATGGAATTGCAACTGTTAAATATTTCATCTTTTCCTCCTTAACCGTTGTCTATTTTAACACAGAATAATATCGATGTAAACGTATAAATCAGAGTTATTTTTTTGCCTCCAATAGCTTTAGAAATTCCATTTCCTTAATAATATGTAAATCCTGACCTTGACGCATAAGTTTTAAAGCTTTCATCACTTTCTTATTTTCGCGACCAAAACGTACCTTCTTATATCCTTGATCACCAATAACCAAATAATTTGTTTGAGTAGAGACACTATGCATTGGCAAAGCACTCACTTCCTTTGCTTTTTGGGCTAACACTTCCTTAGGCATTGAAAGCTTACCTGTAAAACATACCGATTGATGATACAATAAGGCATCTTCTCTAGCTACCATATCTAATAATTGATGAGCTGATTCAGGAGAAATAATATTACGATAGTAATTTTCTTTCATTTCCCCAAAATCCAAATGAAAATGCTTATGCAATTGTTGTAAAGTATCCATTCCTTGTTGTTTCATCATGGCTACTAAAATATGTGCACATGCTAAAGCATCTCCCATAGCTTGATGTGCTTCAAAAGAATAGCCTATCATGTTAGATAATTCCTTAAGATTATATTTTTGAATATCAGGGTATATTAAATGAGCTAATACATTTGTACAAGACATGTATAAATGTGGATAAGTCATATGATTTTGATATAAAGCCGCACGTAAATTCATCATATCACCTTGAATATCATGAGATATAACATAACTATCTTCAAAATAATGTTTAACTTCATTCCATACTTGCTTGAAGTTTTTTTCTTTATATAGGCTTTGAGGTCTTATTTTATGTATTTTATAACGGCATGGATCAAACGTTAAATTTTTAGGTTTGATGAGTGAATAGTAAGTTGATATAATCTTTTGATTTTCCAGTTCAACAATTCCTATAGCACAAACACTTGCAGGGTCCTGATTTAATACTTCAATATCAAAAACTGTTATATACTCACTCATAATCCCACCGCTTTCTTCGCAAGTTTATCAGCTTCTTCATTGTATTGATTACCACTATGTGCTAATACCTTTATAAAATCAATCTTAAGATATTGTCGACTTTCTTTAACAAACTGCTGATAAGCCTTTGTACCAACTTTATTAGCTTTCCAGATACCATTAGCCCACTTCTCTATACCTTCATAGTCATAATAAATACATATATCATGATAATTGTTATCCAAAGCATAGCGAATGGCCATTTGGGCACCTGCTATCTCTCCAGCAACATTACGCATAGATACATAATCTTCATGGTTTCCTTTTCCATAAAAGCTTTCTAATATTTGTTGATCCTTAATAAGAATACATCCATAACCATATTCTTTTGTTTTATTATTAAAGCTACCATCAACATATGCTACAAGTCCTTCATTATGAATTATCTCACTTTCACCCATAAAAAATTGTGCATCCTTTAAAGTAGAAAATGATTTATAAATAGCCCCACTAAATCCTTTAACTTGTTTTTCACACTCTTCCCAAGAATAAAAAATACCAGTTTGTCTACCTTTTTTTACTGCATAATACTTACTCATCCTAAAACCCCCGTAAACCATTATAATCATAAATAAAGAATTTTGCTAGTATAAATTATCTTTGTTCATTTAATATCCACAAAAATATGTTACTTTACCTTAAAGGAAGTGTTATTGTGCGATGTTTATTTATTATTAATCCCAGTTCTGGTACAAAAATTGTACAAAGAAATTTAGATAGATTGATTGGTAAAATGATTTTAAAGCAAATTGTTTCAACGGTTGATATTTTTTATACCCAGAAAAAAGATGATGCTTACTATAAAACTATGACATTACGCGATGCTGATTATGATTTTATTGTAAGTGTTGGTGGTGATGGTACAGTAAATGAAATTATTAGTGGTTATGTAGAAGCAGGATTGACAATTCCTGTTGCGATTATTCCTGGTGGTACTGTTAATGATTTCGCGAATCATTTTCATTTGCCAACTCATAGTAAAGAATTTATTCAAATGCTGCAAGATCACAATACTATGAAAGTAGACATTGGTAAAGTTAATGATCGTTATTTTGCTAATGTCATAGCTGGTGGTATGTTTAGTGATATTAGTTTTCAGGTTACTAAAAATGATAAAGAAAAGTTCGGCCCATTAGCTTATTATGCTACTGGCATTAGACAATTGCCAGAGCAATTAAATACATCATTGCATTTAAAAATCACAACAGAAAGTGATGTATTCTATGAAGAGGCAAAACTTTTTATGATTACCAATACTTCACAGGTTGGTGGTTTTAAGGATATTACACCAGATGCTGATGTACAGGATGGACAAATGGATTTGTTGGTTATTCGTAACTGTACACCAGCTGACTTAATCTCTGTACTTAAGGATTATGCCCTGCAGGAACATCAAAACAGTCCTTTTGTGAATTATATTCAAGCCAAAGAAATGACCATTGAATGTGAAGAAGATATTATCTATGATGTTGATGGTGAAAAAGGAACAGAGTTCCCTATTCATATCAAAGCTATACCTAAAGCTTTAAATATATTTATACCAAAAAGTATCAGCGATTAAGCTGATACTTTATTTTAATGAATTAACATAATCTTTAATTTCATCAATAGAAGCCCCATCAAACATCATTTCATATATTTGTTCATATGCTTCTAATGATAAATCTTTTAAAAACATAGGATCTTCATCATAATTCATCTTAAAGCGTTTTAGTACACGTTGATAATAATCTTGTCTATGTTTTTCTTGCTCTTTCTTTATACCTTTCTTTTCACCTCTTATTTCGCCTTCCATTTGCTCTGTTGAACGTTCAAGATAATCTTTTACCATCAATACTTGTCCATAAGCATCTCTTAAATATTCATTTCTCATATCTACCATATTCTTTTACAAACTCCTATTTTAATGACTTAACATAATCTTTTATTTCATCAAATGACGCATTTTCAAATATCAAATCATCAATATATTCATATGCTTCTAATGATAAATCTTTTAAAAATATAGAATCTTCATCATATTTCATCTTAAAACGCTTTAAAACACGCTGATAATACTTTTGTCTTTGTACCTCCTGATCTTCTATTATACCTTCCATTCTTTCTGTTGAACGTTCTAAATAATCCTTCATTAATGCTATCTGATACAATGGATCACCTAAATATTCATTTCTCATATCTACCATATCTCTTATTACCTTTTCCTTTCTTTTTAATATTTCAATGTTTTTTCTTGTTTCTTCATCAATATCTATTAAATGCATATTTTTTATGACATAGCTTATTGATTCGGCACTATTTAAATAATCAATTCCTTTATTAAGTACTATCTTATTTATTTTTCCTAATTCAACAATAACCAGTTTCTGATTAACATTACTATCTAAACCATAGTGAATATCTATTGGTTGATAACATTTGATATGATCATTCATATCATCAACAACACCTTCTTCCCAATCACCTTTATAAATTCCCTCATAAATACATAAATTAATTACATTATTGTATTTAGTAGCATTGTTTCCTTTTCTACTTAATTCGGTTATTACACTTGCTTGATAAAGCAAATTCTTATTCATCAATTGTTTTGATGAAGATAATTTACTTTGTGTTTCAATATCCAAATATGTACCATCATCAATACAATATAAATTATCAAGAAAGCATGTTTTGGCATCTTCATTTGGTCTAACCAATTCTTTGTCCATTTTAACAATCGTTTGTGGTGTAATACCTAGATATGCTTCGACTATTCCTATAAGATTACTCACTGTTCTTTGATCACCACTATCAAGGTTAATAAGGTGTTTAATAGTAGCATCACTATACATTGGTGGACTAACAACAATTTTATCCAACAAAGACGTAGCATATGCTCGCTGTTCATCCTTTGATAGCATCATTATTTCATTTTTATAACGCGGGGAAAATAGTAACATTTCAATAACATCATCAATCAATTTTTTCGTATACATATAAACCTCCTTCATTGGGTCATAAAAAGACCCTCTTATTTATATATATACGCGTAAAATTTTCATTTTTCTTTTTTTAGACGAAATTTCTTTATTTTTTTCTTGTTTATTACATTATAGCAAACTTATTTATGCAATGCAATTGCAATTTGTGAATAACGATTATTCAAATTTCTTGTTTTTTTTATATAACATGCCATTTTATTTCTATATTCAATTGACTAAAAGATATTTAATATATTATGCAAACTTAAACTATGAAGTAGAGTTTGCATTAAAGTTAAAAAATATAAAAATACCACTTCATAAAGAAGTGGTACTAGTCTTGATAATCATTATAATTTTGCTCTTTGATACTTGCTACTAAGAAGTCAACAAAATCATCAGTATAACTTTTTTTAGCAGGTGCAATCATTAAATCAACAAATTGATTTAATGTTAGCTAAAATATTCTAAATCATTTATTGCCCTTTTTGTTATTGTTTGTTAATATATGCTTGTTTAAGAGAAAGGAGTATGATTTGTGAGTAAAATTTCAATTATTGGTGCTGGTACATGGGGTATTACCTTAGCCAATATGTTATGTTCATGTCATCATGATGTTATGGTTTGGTCAGCTATTCCTGAAGAAATTGATTATATAGCTGCTAATCATAAACATCCTAAATTAAAAAATACAAAAATATTAGAAAATATAAAGTTAACAAAAAATTTAAAAGAAGCAATAATAGATAGAGAAATAATCGTATTAGCTGTACCTTCTGTGTTTGTTAGATCAACATCAGCTAAAGTTGCACAATATTTAAAACAAGATCAAATAATTGTTGATGTGGCTAAAGGTATTGAACCTGATACTTTATATACAATGTCTGAAATTATATTTGAAGAAATTAATAAAGTTCTACCATTTGAACAAGAACATATTGTAGCCTTGTCAGGACCTACACACGCTGAAGAAGTATCCGTTGGTTTACCATCAACAATAGTATCTGCATCACCTGATGAAAGTGTAGCCAAAATCGTTCAAGAAGTTTTTACATCACCATTTATGCGTGTTTATACCAATAATGATATTAAAGGTGTTGAAATATGTGGTGCCTTAAAAAATATTATTGCTTTAGCAGCTGGTATTGCTCATGGGTTAGGTTATGGTGATAATGCGACTGCAGCTTTAGTGACTAGAGGTATTCATGAGATATCGTGTTTAGGAGTAGCTATGGGATGTCCAATTCATACTTTTTATGGATTAGCAGGTATTGGTGATTTAGTGGTAACTTGTACGAGTTTACATAGTAGAAATAACCAATGTGGTATTTACATTGGTCAAGGTTATAGTGTAAAAGACGCTATTGATAAAGTTGGTATGGTTGTAGAAGGTATTAATGCTTTAGATGCAGCTTATGTATTAAGTGTAAAATACAATGTAGAATTACCTATTATTAGAGCTGTTTATGATGTTGTGAAATTTGGACTTGAGCCGAAAGTAGCTGTGATTAATCTATTTAATCGTAAAAATAAAGCTGAAATGCCATTTTCTACATTAGAATTATTACATGAAAACTTAGAAAACAAAAATACAAGGAGTACTAAAATGAAAAGAGTTATTACATATGGAACATTTGACTTATTACATTATGGTCATATTAATTTATTAAGAAGAGCCAAGTCTTTAGGTGATTATCTTATTGTTGCCTTATCTACAGATGAGTTTGTAACTTTGCAGAAGAAAAAAGTATGTTATTTTAATTATGCCGAAAGAAAATCATTATTAGAAGCTATGCGTTATGTGGATCTTGTTATTCCTGAAGAAAGTTGGGAACAAAAACGTGAAGATTGTAAGCAATATCATATTGATACATTTGTCATGGGTGATAATTGGGAAGGTAAATTTGATTATTTAGAAGATGAAGGCGTTGAAGTTATTTATCTGCCAAGAACTCCAGAAATATCTACAACAAAAATAAAAGATGATTTGAATAAGTAAGATACTTAAATTAGATTTTTACTGATTATTCGCAAGTTAGATCACCACCATTCGCATATAAGTCACCACCATGTAGAGTTACCACTTCTAATATTAAGGTGGATTCTATACAAAGTCACCATAAAAATTCAATCATTGAATAGTGGAAACATATCATCAAATTCATTTATTCCAATTGCTTTATTGTTTCAGGAACCCAAGGCTAAAATAGTTGAAAAGACAAGCAAATAATTGAAAATTATTTGGCTCTATTATTACTATTTTAATCTTACCTAAAACAATAAATTTTCTCGGCATAAAAGAATTTGATTAATAGTTATTAAATCTTATATATTTAACTATTTTAACTCAATAAACCAAGTGGTGACTTAATTGCAATCCAACTGGTGACATTGCTTAGAGCATCGGTGATTTTACGTGAGAATAATTATTTTATCTCTCATTTGTATAGTATAAGTAATCTATAATAAAAAATATACCTAGTAAAACGGGCAGTTAAATTAAAAAGAATCAAAGTTTTGAGTTTTGATTACTCCTTTAATTCCAACTATAAATGATTCTGTCTTACAAGGTATATTTTCTTTTAAAATACTTTTTGTAATAATTGGCCATCTACTTTTTAAAAACAAATATTTTACTAAATATATAATTTAATACTAATACTATACCTTGATTCAATAGCTTAATAACATTAGCATCAAAATGTAATAATGTTACTAATACAAACATACTTACCATTTCAATGAGTAAAGTACTCAATCTTGCCATATAAAAGTTGCTTGCTTCTTTGATAATACTTTTTGAGTCACTGACATGTGATTCAAAAACATATTTTCTATTTGTAATATAAGCAAATGTAACAGCTAATATCCAGCTAATAATATTGGATATCTGATAATTAATATGTACAGCATTCGTTAGTATATAGTAAGATACCAGTGATACCACTGTAGTACCTGCACCCATGATAATATACATAATTATTTCACGATATTTGTTTAATAAATTCTTAATCATATTATCTCCACTATTGATCTATATTTGTTGTCTTACATATATAAATAGGTCTATGCTTAACTTCCAAATAAGTTTTTGCTAGATATTCCCCTAAAATGCCAATACACAATAACTGAATACCACCTATTAACAATATAATACATATTGTTGAAGGCCAGCCTGAAACAGGATCACCAAACAATAATGTTCTAACAATAATGAACATAATAAAGACAAATGCTAAGATACAAAATAATATACCTGTTAATGCTGCTATAAACAATGGTACAGTAGAAAAAGCAACAATACCTTCAATACTGTATTTGAAAAGTTTCCAGAATGACCATTTGGTTTCACCAGCAATTCTTTCAACATTTTCAAATTCTATCCATGTAGTATTATATCCAACCCATCCAAACAATCCTTTAGAAAAACGATTATATTCACTTAATTCCAATAAAGAATTGACAAACTGCCTTGTCATTAATCTATAATCTCTAGCGCCATCAACGATTTCAGTTTTTGATATCTTGTTTATAAGCTTATAAAACATTCTAGCAAAGAATGATCTTATTGGTGGTTCACCTTTTCTAGTGACTCTTCTAGTTGCTACTGAATCTATGCCTTCTTTTTGTATTTCCTCCATCATTTCAGGAAGTAATGACGGAGGATCTTGTAGATCTGCATCCATCATCACTACATAATCCCCTTTAGCATGACTAAGTCCTGCATAGATAGCAGCTTCTTTTCCAAAGTTTCTAGAAAAAGAAATATATTTTACTCTATGATCTTTATTAGATAAAACCATTAATTCATCTAATGTATTATCCTTAGAGCCATCATCAACACCGATTATTTCAAAATCATAATCTTTCATGACATTCATTACTTTTAATACTTCATCATAAAAATAGGGTAATGATTGCTCTTCGTTATAACATGGAACAACAATTGAAACTAATTCTTTCATTTTTATACCTCCAAATAAATATACTTATAATCTTTTTCTATCAAAATAGAAAATGCCAATAAGCAATAATAGAGTCAATCCACTTATAAAAGCACCTATTTTTAATCCTGGTGTCATGTATTTTAAAACTATTTGATGATCTCCAGGTTCTAAATAAAGTGCCATATACATAGTATTTGCTCTTAATATTTCTACCTCTTCATCATCTACATAGGCTGTCCACCCATCTTCATAAGGAATAGTCAAAAGAAGGTATTTACTTGAATCTAAAGAGATATTTCCCGTCACACTATTCGTAGCAAAGGCTTCATTATCATCATAGAAGCAAACATCATACATTGTATCTTCACTTAATCGCAATATTTGAGTTTCATAATTTTCTAAAGGCTGACACAAAACTTCAATAGAATCATAACTATATTCACCTATATATGGAAAAGTTATAGTAATTGACTCCTTTAAACTATCATCATAGCCAAAATTAATCATGAAATCTTTTCTATTATTATATAATATATCCTTCTCAGTATAAAATTTCAACGTGTTTGTTGTTCTTTTTCCATTTACATTATAACACTCTAAATCTAATATCAATGTAGATGGAGCAACATAATATTTCTCATCCTTAACAATCGAATTTTTCTCTGAATCCGATAACAAATACCACTCGCTCTCTGAATATCTATCTTTAGGCGAAATACCAGAAAAACTTAAACCTGTAATATATAGATATGTCTCTGAATTATCCAAGCCATCAAAATGTAAGACTATATCTGAATCATTGCTAGTAACAATTATCTTATTATTACTTATTATTATATCATCACTAAGTTCTACTTCATACTTTATTTTTTCCCCAGTAAAGATCAATTCGGTTTTATTTCCCTTTGTCTTTGACTCATCTATAACACAACCTTGTAACATAGACTCTTGTTTTTCTAATGGCGTCATATTATCATAATCTGTTTCAGATATATAGGTAGAATACGTATAACCAAATGGTAAAAAATAATCATTTTCATAAACATCATAAGTAGACAGTAATTCAGCAATCACTTCTTCATTAATTTCATTATTATCCTCTGTAACATCCAAACTACTATTTGATTCTAAGTAATCTAATATGCTTGAGTAATCATCTAACGATTGTATTAAAGTATATCCATATGGAATCTTAGTTTTTTGTACATAGTATTTAATATTTGCCAAAGTAGATAATATTGTTCGAGAATCTAAATTTTTATAACTGTATGTTCCTTTTTCTAATGACAATGATAAATCATCCCTAAATTCTGAAATGTTTCCATTCTCTAAACTCCAATAATATTGTACACTATGTAATCCGCTATATAACGTACCATTAATATTTTTGCTAGAATTTGTTGAATATCTATAAAATTGATTATCTTCAGACAATGAATCTAATATAATTTCTTCGGAATATAGCATTTTTTCTTCTATTTCATCATATGTTAAAAATTCTTCAGCATAACCAGTATAATGTGTTGAATAAAAAAAATATGAATTACCTAGAATATTAATCAAAATACACATCATAATGACGGTATGCAATATTTTTGAATAATGAAAATACTTTGAAACACAAATTAATAACCATATAACAAAACAAATAATTAATGCAAATAAAACATCTAATGTTTGGGATTCGTAAAAACTCATGCATAAAATTGTATAGATTACCAAAGAAAATAATAAAATTGTTTTTTCTTTTCGACTCAATGAAAATAAATTATCCCATTTTATAACAATAATATATGCTATCAAAAAACTATATCCCCAAATCCAGCGATTTGAAACATAAGAGAAGCCATTCATTATATGTCCTACAGTAGGTATCAGAATCATTAAAGAAGTTAAAACAAATGCGACCTTTATGTTAGTATGATGTTTTTGAATAAATAATATAATTATAGCTATTAATGCAATAGCTCCATACCCCATTGCTGTCCAATCATGAGTTGTTACACTAATTGATAAAAAACCACCAATATTACTTTCATAATCAGCTATACTATAAAACAAATCATAGATATAACCACTTTCCAAACGTGAAGAATTAAAGAATGAGATTATAGAAGGTAATAACAAAACTGCACTCATACAAGTTCCCAATACAGAATATGCAGTAATTTTACCAATTAATATAAGACATTCTTTTATTGATTTAACAAAATATAGTGTTATTAATCTAAACACAACATAAAGAATAGTCAATATAACTATCATATAGAAGAAATAAAAATTACTGATTGCAGAAATAAATACCGATAAAATAAACACATATGGTTTTTCATTGTTTAAAATTTTTTCTACACCTAATAGTATTAGGGGAAAATAAATCATTGGATTAGTAAAGTAAGGATGCCTTATACCAGCATATAAAGCATAACCAGAAAAAACATATACAAATGTACCAACTAAAATTGAACTCATACTATTCTTTTTTGATTGAGATATTTGTTTATCGTTAATATATAAGCAAAAAATACTAAATGAAATTCCAGATAAATAAAAACGTACAAGAACCAAAAAACTGTAAAAATATGCCATATACTTACTTGGAACAAACACAGCAAATATAGTTAAAGGATCTCCAATAACATAATATTGTAAAGTAGTTATTATGTCAGAACCATATCCAATACTAAAACTGTATGTAGGTATTTCAAATGTATGATTAATAAATATATTATTGATAATGGTACGTAACCAATTTCCATAATATACTAAAGCCTTATAATGCTGCTTCCATCCGTCCAAATACCAAACAAAAGATCTATTATTTAAAAAAAATATAATAAATATTAAAAAAATCATAATCAAAAATAATATAGAATATATTACATAATAATTTTTTATTAAACACAGTTTTTTTATCCTACTAGATAGTGTTAAATTCATTAAAATCCTCCTAATAAATATCATACCTTTCAAAATAAAAAATATAATCTCTAATTATTAATTCTATCACATGATCATATCAAACTTATTATCAATCAACACAAAATCATTTTATATTACCATATTTTTATAATAATTATAAAACTCTAAGTTATCAAATTCTATTAAATAATTTAGACAAAAAATATTTATTAATAAAATTATAAATTATACAAATAGCTATTGTAGCTATCGCACTAATCATTAAAGATACCAATGGATTACCTAAAAAATAAGGATAACTTTTTAAAATAATCATTGGAATTCTTTGAAATATATAAAGTGGAAACAAATTTTTACCAATCCATTCGAATAATTTATTATGTATATTAAACATGCTACTTATTAAAACAACCAACGATGTAAAAGATATTGTGAAAATGTAATACCAAATGATTTTATTCTTTGATTTATATGAAATAATAAATAGCAATGCACAGTAGAAAATTAGTAAAAATCGTTTATCATTTATAAAATTTTCTAATTCATTTTTATAAAGTGAATAACAACATCCAAATACATAGCAATAAGCAGTATTAAACCAATGATCTGCTTTATAAAAACTCACGAACAAAGTATATAATAATGTGCCCATAAAAATCATAATAATTATTTGTTTTCTATTATTAATACTGTGATAAACTTTTAAAACCAAATAGGTAATGATATACATATATATTATACAAAAAATATACCAATTGCTATTACCAAAGGAATTCCATCCAATTAACGATAAAACCATTTTCTTTAAAGTAATTGTTTTATGCTGAAAAAAGATATAAAGAAGCATATAAATTAAAACAGCAAAATCAAAATTAAATAAAGTTTTCAAAATACGATTTTTTGGCAATTGTTTAATATATGTTCCTTTTTTGTTTTTAAAAGATTCCATAATACCATAACCAGAATAAAACAGAAACATGCATACAATCAATTGACCCATGTGTGATCTAATCCATAATCCACCAATATCATACCATTCAGTACTCCACTCAAATCCATAAAGTGTAAAATGACTTAAGAAAACTAAAATCAAAAATACTCCTTTTATAACATTTGTACACTCAAATGATAAATAATTTGAAAAATCTGTATCTCCATTATACTTAGAACTATATATTATTGAAATCAATATGATTAACATAATAACTGTCATATTTATATCTCCTCGTAAAATTTAATATATCAATAAAAAATGATATATCTGATATGATTCTCTAAAGTGAACAAAATAAATAATTAAAAGTTCACTAAGG
>JAJQEL010000046.1 GCA_021201655.1 Erysipelotrichaceae bacterium
TAGCAAATCATTTTAATTATTTAAATTGTCTACTTGACAAAATCACTTCATGATAATTCATGTTTTATTGATATTTCAACATAACATTGGCTTGTAACCAAATGATAATTTACATATAAATCAGAAAAGGCACGGCGATGATCGTTTAAAACCATATCCGCTTCACCAAAACGCAACAAATCATAGAGTTCCTCATGTGTGCCATTCACAATATCCAATGTTACTTCAGGATAAGTTTCACTAAATTTTGCAATACCTTCTCTTAGTTGATGACCACCAAAATTTTTAAGAATACCTATTTTTAGCTTAGCATCATCATATTCTCCAATTTGTTTGGTTTCACTTTGAACACGTTCTATTTCATCTAAAATACTTATAGCATGACGATAAAAATAATCACCTGCAGGTGTAAGTGTAAACTTACGTTTTTCACGTTTAAGCAATTCAACACCTAATTCTTCTTCTAACAAGCGAATTTGTTGGGATATAGCAGATTGTGAAATAAAACATAGTTCAGCAGCTTCTGTAAAACTGTGACAATCAACAACAGTTACAAAATATTTCATTTGTTTAAGTAACATATTAACACCTTCATCCTATAATGAAAGTGTAACAAATTTATATTTCGAATTCAATAAAGGATTGATATTTAATATCAATCCTATTTAACAAATTTTTGTACTTGTTTCCTAGCTTTATAAACATTTGTACCTTTAATAGCTAAGGTATTTGTAATAGTGCTACCTATACAAAGATTTTGAACATCTTTTATGACATTACCTAATCCTGATCCTTCATGTGTTGTAAAGACTTTTATTGATTTATTAGAAAAATCTAACTTTTCTAATTGGGTGAACATACTTTGAGGCATAGTTCCCCAATATATTGGAGAACCTATATAAATCTCATCATAATCATCTATACTATCTAAATAATTTAGTAATTCAGGTCTGGCATTATTCTTTTGTTCAATCAAAGCTTCATCACAGCATTTTTTATAATTATGTGAATAAGGAGTCTTAGGTTCTACTTTAAACAAATCGGCATCAGTTAATTCCTGAATCATTTCCGCAATAACTTCAGTATTACCTTTATCAATATCTCCTACAGCATAGTTTTCACCAGCTCTAGAAAAATATATAACAATTGATTTTGACATATTATTCACCTCTATAAACACATTCTATAAATATTATAGAAATCTTCTCTTGAAAGAGGTCTATAAGCATTTGACAAACTTTCTGCACCATGTAATGCTTTTTCCACCATTTCATCAAAATGACTATCATCCAAGCCTATTTCTGACATATGAACTGGTAAACCTAATTCATCTTTAATAAATGCTTGTAATGTTTCAATAGCTTTATAAGCAACAGCTTTCTTGTCATCACTATCTTCTACATCCATAACATTGACTCCAAATCTAGCAAAATCTTCAACGACTGTATCATCTCTATCTAACAAATATTTCATCCATTTAGGTGTTACAATGGCCAAGCCTAACCCATGGGTTAAATCCATAGTTGATGAGAATTGTTCCAGTGAATGTAATTGTGCCTGTGTTTTATAGCCTGATGTACAAAAACTATTCAAAGCCCAACTAGCAGCCCATAACATAGTTGCTCGTGCTTCATAGTTTTCTGGTTCTTTAATCGCAACAGGTAATTGTGTTCTCACAATTTTTAACAATGTTTCAACAACATTGAATTGTAATGGATATCTTTCACTATTAACAAAATAGTTCATATCGAATAAATGACACATAATATCAAAGCCACCACAAGCTGTCTGAAACGCAGGAACAGTAAATGTGTTAGTTGGATCTAAGAAAGCAACCTTTGGTCTAATTGGTTCACCATTGATACCACTTTTAACACCTTTATCAACATTCGCAATCACACATGATTTATCCATTTCACTACCAGTTGATGCAATCGTTGGCATAGCCATAACAGCCAAAGCATCTTTCCATTTTGCTTTACCTTCAACCAAATCCCAAATATCATCAGTATTAGATAATGTTGTAGCAGCAATGGCTTTACAGCAATCAATGGTTGAGCCACCACCAATTGCTAAAACGGTTTGAATACCATTTTCTTTACAAATTTTGACACCTCTATTAACAGTTGTATGTCTTGGATTTGGTTCTACTGGACCAAGTTCAAAGACTTCAATATTATTGGATTTTAATTCATCTAAGACTCTTTGATATAATGGCGAATTTTGAATATATGTTCCACCATTTGCAATTAATATTTTATTTCCATATTTTAATACTTCTTTATGTAAATGTTGTAATTGATTTTTACCAAAATAGACTTTGGTTGTATTTTGAAATGTAAAATCGTTCATTCTTTATCCTCTTTCTAATATACTTTTAATACTATCTATAATAATTTGATGATCTTCATGGGGTCTTAATCCTGTACAGGTATAGGCTCCTACACATTGATGATTAATAATGATAGGGAAACTTCCACCACAGATACCATAAGATTCATCATGAATCATATAATCATATTGATGATTATCTATATTATCTAAGAAAATATAATATGAAGAATGATGCGTTTCTAATGTGACTTTTTCTTTTCTAAGTAACCAATCTTCTTTTATATTTTCCATTAAATATTGTTTATATAAATGACCATTATAAGTTAACCTTAAGCCTATGGGTTTATTCAATAAACCCATGGCTTCCTGAAACAATTGATTAACCAAATCATCATTGATTTCTTGAAATGTTAATGTTTCTTCTAATTTTAATATATCTTCTTTACTTGGATGATGACCTTTAGAAGCAAAGTGTTCAAAATAATTAATCATTTGGTTTTAATGGTCCGTAGAAATATGATGCAGTAGCACCACCATCAATCAAGAAATCAGATCCAGTAATAAAAGCACCTTTATCACTCATTAATAATTCAGCAACATTAGCTATTTCATCAGCGGTAGCAGGTCTACCCGCAGGACATTTTGCAAACATATTTTTATAGAAATCGCCACGAGGTCCATTGAATTCATCAATAGCTAAAGGAGTTACAACGATACCTGGAGAAATGGAATTAATTCTTGCCCCTCTTGCTCCCCATTTAACAGCCTCTGACATCACACGTTTTTCGTTACAGCGTTTAGCAAGTTGATAAGCATGTAAGGTATCTTTGATATTTTCTTCTTGTAATACATCTAATTTTAATAATTCATCAGGAGGTGTGATGGCTAATTGTTCATCAATTGCTGCTCCTAGTTGTTCCATGCGATGACCTGATTGAGATGAAATTGTCACCCCTGTACCACCTGCTTTAATCACTTTACCCACTTCTTCTAATAAAATAGCTGTACCATATAAATCCACATTTAAGATAGCTGAAATAGGAGCTTGACTAGGTGAAACACCAGCACCATTAACCAACATAGCAATCTCACCATACTTTTGTCCTTCTTTAATCATCGCTTGAATAGATTCTCTAGAAGATAAATCCATTTCAAAAGGAACAACATCATAACCAGCTTCATTCATAATTTTCGCAATAGAAGTAGCATGATCTAGATTTTTATCACCCATAATAATCTTTTTACCATATCCCATTCTTCTAGCAATGGCCATACTAATTTGACCAGCACCAGTTACTAACATAACATCTTTCATTTGTTTATCTCCTCTCAATTATTTTTTACAGTTATATTGTATATTGATTGACCATTTCAAACAATTTTGTCTCCTAATCATATTCATAAGTAATACTTATTAATCAATGACTTTAGCCAAATTGCCTCCTACAACAGTATTTGCAGGAACATCTGAACCAATCATCATACCATCTTCAATAATTGTCTATAATCTTAACTATATCGCCCTTCTTGATTAATTTTCTCTAATATTGGTCCATATTTTTTTGAAATTTCTAATGATCTTATAGTTTGTGGATCATTATGATCATTTAATTGAATAGTCATCGTATTTTCTTTTGTTTTCATGATATGTTTAACCCCATTTCATATGCTTGTTGATAGGCTTGATGCTTATAAGCATCTCCTCTATTAAATGCACCTAATCCATAAACAATACCACCTTCATCAACGGTTCTTAATACCTTAATAAAGCCTCTAAAACTTTCTACTGTACCTACTGTTTGTTTAATATCAGGTGTTCCACTCGTTAAAATCAAATAAGCTTTCTTGCGTTGATCACTATCTCTAATTTCATATTCTCTAGCAAAGAAACGATCAATCAATATCTTTAATTGAGCTGATAAGCTATAAAAATAGATAGGTGTTGCAAATACAAAGACATCACAATCGACGATTTTCTTTATAATCATATCAGCATCATCTTTTTGAAAACATTGATGATCATGTTTACGACAATATTCGCAAGCTATACAAGGATTAAGCTTATATTGACTTAACACTACCTTTTCTGCTTCATGACCAGCTTCCATTGCGCCTTTGATAAATTGATCAGCTAAAACTTCACTATTTCCATTTCTTCTAGGACTACTACTAACAACGACAACTTTCATTAATTCAACTCCAATCTTTTTAACCAATCTTGAATATATATACAACTATGTTCGATGTACTCACTTTTTATACCTAAACCAGGTAATACTTCATTAAAAGGACACATTTTCTTTAAATCAGTTGTACTATGCCCTAAACAACTTTCATTAGAAAAGGGAATGATTGTTTGATGATATGGATTTGTATCTTTTAAGAAACTTGCAATAGCACTTGGGTATGTTCCCCACCAAATAGGATAACCTAAAAATAGAATATCATATTGAGAAATATCAATATTATCTTTAAGATATGGATATATTTGTTTATCAAGTTCTTTTTTAGCTTGTTTCATACGCCTACAATAATCTTTTGAATAATTATCTATTGTCTTAATTGCATATATATCACTATTTGTATATTGATGAATATTGTAAGCGAGTGTTTGGATATTTTCTTTTTCATCCGCATAATAAGCAATGAGTATTTTTTTCAATCCATTCCCTCCTAACCTATTTATTCAAATTCGTTGGATACTTGTTGTAACAATTCTCTTATAGATAAATGTTGAGGACAAACACGTTCACATTTACCACATTTTAAGCATTCTGATGCTTTAGAATGTCCTTTTGTTGTAAGAACATTGTTATAATAATAATCTTGATTCCAGTCATTAAATATTTTCTTATTATTTAAACATGCAAACATATCAGGAATTAAGATATGTTTAGGACAACCATCCACGCAATAGCGACAAGCTGTACAAGGAATCATATGTGTCTTTTTGAATACATCGGTTACCTTATATACTGCATCAAGTTCTTCATCATCTAAAGACTTAAAATCTTTCATAAATGATATATTATCAAGCATCTGTTCCATATTACTCATACCTGATAAAACCATTCGAACATTTTCAAATCCTGCAGCAAAGCGTAATGCATATGATGCATTGCTTGCATTTCTATGAAGATTATCAATAATCTTTTGTGCTTCTTCAGGTAATTTAACAAGACTACCACCTTTAATAGGTTCCATCACACTTACTGGTTTATGATGTTTGACACATACTTCATATACTTTACGTGATTCTACTGAAGGATCTTCATAATCTAGATAGTTGAATTGAATTTGTACAAATTCAATTTGTGGATATGCTGTTAATATATCATCCAATACTGATGCTTTATCATGAAAAGATATACCAAAATGTTTTATTTTTCCTTCTTTTTTTAATTCCAATGCTACTTTATAAGCACCACGGTCATCAAAATATTTAAAGATATCTTCACTTTGGGCATGCATAAAGTAGAAATCAAAATAATCAACACCACAAGCATCTAATTGTTGTTGAAACAAGGGACGGATATCTTCTTTCTTTTTAAAATAACTCATCGTTAGCTTATCTGTTAAAATATAAGATTCTCGAGGGTATCTTGAAGTTAGTGCAGCTTTTAAAGCCGTTTCACTTTTGCCAGAAATATATCCATGAGCTGTATCAAAGTAATTGAAGCCATTATCCATAAATACATCTACCATTGCTTTAAATTGCTTAATGTCAACTTCTCCGTCTTTCATAGGAAGACGCATACAGCCAAAACCAAAATTCTTTTTTATCTCAGGAAATACATTTATCATTTTAAAAACTCCTTAATCTAATTTGTTATAATCTTCATCACTCACAGGTTCTAACCATTCACAACTTGGATTTTCTCCAGGAACTTCTACGGATAAGTGAGAGAACCAGCTATCTTTTGCAGCGCCATGCCAATGTTTGACACCAGCAGGAATATTAATGCAATCACCTGGTTTCATTTCAATGATGTCTTTTCCCCATTCTTGATAGTAACCTCTGCCACCTACACAAATAGGAATTTGTCCACCACCGTTTGTTGCATGATGAATATGCCAGTTATTACGGCATCCTGGTTCAAATGTGACATTCATAATGCCAATTTGTTTCACTGAGATAGGTGCTATATAACTATTACCTACAAAATATTTTCCATATTCAATGTTAGGCTCTCCAATTGGGAAAATCATTGAATTTTCATGTTGTGTTTTATTCATATCTAATGTCCTCCAAATACTTTAAAATCCATGGTATCTAATTTGTCATCAATAGCTTGTATTTCTTCTTTTGTTAATGAAATTTTACCTGCATCAAAGTTTTGTTGTAATCTTTCAACTTTTCTTGATCCAGGAATTGGTAAAATATAATCATGCTTATTAATCATCCAAGCCAATGATATTTGGGTTGTCGTTGCGTTATGCTTATTAGCTAAATCTTCTAGGAATGCGACGATTTCATTGGTTTGTTTAATACCTTCTTCACTATATTGTGGCATTCTACCTCTAAAATCCTGTTTATCATTACCAAAATCCTTATTTGATTTATAAGCACCTGTTAAAGCCCCATTAGCCATTGGTGAAAATGCCACATAGGTGATTCCTAATTCTTCACATGCTTTAAAGATTAGTTCATGCCATCTAGCCATCATAGAATATCTATTTTGAATCACTATTACTGGACAAACTGCATGAGCTCTTCTTAAATATTCTTCAGTTGTTTCAGAAATGCCCCCCAAGCTTTAATTTTACCTTCATCAATGAGTTCTTTCATTGTTTGGGCTACAACCTCAGGTTCAACATTAGGATCGTTGCGATGCTGATAATAAATATCAATATAATCTGTTTGTAATCTTTTAAGTGATCCTTCTACAGATTGTCTAATTTTTTCAGGAGAACTATCTAATTCCAAATGATCACCTTTGTGTGTGACACCAAACTTTGTACATAAGATAACTTTATCTCTAAATGGTTTAATCGCTTCACCAACAATTTCTTCATTATTACTGATTGTTCCATCAGGATTAATACCTGCATAACATTCCGCAGTATCAAAGAAATTATAACCAATATCATAAGCACTTCTGATTTCCTGTTTTTTTCATTTTATTCACCATTTGCCTTTCTTACACAATTCATTGCATTTAAACTACGAGGATAACCTATATAAGGTAAACATTGAGAAATAACTTTCATTAAAAACGCTTTATCATTACCTAAACCAATATTCGCTGCAGCATGACTTGTAAGTTGTGGTTCACAACCACCTTGAGCTGCCAGAAAACAAAATGTAATCATTTCTCTTTGCTTATAATTTAAACCGCCTCGCGTATAATAATCACCAAAACAATTGTCCGTTAACCAAACATTGATATGCTTAGCATCATCTGCACCTTTCTTATAATAATCTCGCATACTCTCACCAAAGATATCTAATTGTGCTTTCGCACCTGCTTGTAATCTTGTATCTGGTGTTGTTGTAGATTGACTCTCTAATGGTAAGGCAAAATCATGTGCTTTACAAAAATCATTCACTGCATGTAAGAATGGATATGCTCTACCAATACCTAAATATGCCGTCCCTTGATAAACAATTTCTTTCATTTCAATAGGTGTTACTCCAAAATGATAAGCACCTGTAAGCATAGCTTTAAATTCATCAATACCTTGACAACCTAATAGTGTCGCTAATATAGCAAGAAATCTTGTCTTATCATCCAAATCATCATTATTAACAACCTCATCAAATGCAAAATTATCAAATAACTCTATAAACTCAGGATCTGTTTTCGCTAAAGATGAATCATAGCCAGGAAACATTTTTTCATGATAAGCTTTAACATTTTCACTTATACTCATACTTCATACCTTCTTTCTGTCTATATTGTAATAACTAATTATTATTGAAACAATTTTCATTACTTATTGAATTCATTAGTTTTACTTATAAAAAACGATGTTCAAATGAACATCGTTTATGCATTAAATTCTTTAAAATCATGATCTGCTTGTTTCAACATCTCTCTAATAGGTAAATGATATGGGCACCTTGTTTCGCATATTCCACATTGGATACATGCATCTGCTTTAACAGGTAACGAACCATATCTATCATTCGCCCATTCACGTAAATCATAGCGCTGCAAATAACCTGCAAATAAGAAAACACTAGGTATATTAATACCAACAGTACATGGTGCACAATAATTACAACGTCTACAGAAATTTTCTCCTAATTGATCTTTAATATCCTGTATTTCTTTTAGTTCATTATCGCTAAGTGGTGATGTATTATTAAGAACTGCCATATTTTCATTGACTTCATCAACACTAGCCATACCAGGAATAATAAGTGTCACTTCATCAAATGACGCAATATAACGCAGTGCTAAAGTCCCATTTTCAATAGCTCCACCAGCTAATGGTTTCATTGCAATAAAACCAATATTTTTATCTTTACATTTCTTTATTAATTCTAATCCTTGATTTTCAACAATATTAAAAGGAAACATGATCGTTTCTACCCAAGGTAAATCTATGGCTGTTTCAAAGACTTCCAAAGAATGAGCCGTTAACCCAATATGACCTATTTGATTCTTATCTTTTGCTTCTAATAAAGCTTTTAAAGCGCCATTTTCACTTTGTACTGTTTCTAATTGTTCCATCGTTGGATTATGAACCTGATAAATATCAATATAATTTGTTCTAAGATTATTTAAAGATATTTGAATATCCTTTTTCATACTCTCATAGTCACGTGACATTGATTTTGTCGCCAGAATAAAATCATCACGCATACCTTCGATAGCTTCACCTATATAGCTTTCTGATACTGTATAACCTCTAGCAGTATCAATATAATTTCCACCTAGTTTTTTCATTTGTAGTAAGACATCTCTAGTTATTTTGGCATCCACCTTTTGAATAGGTATACCACCAAAACCAATTCGTCCTATTTCTAGATTTGTTTTTCCTAATATCGTCATAATTGTCCCTCCTGAAACCATTATATATTTTTCGAATAAAGATGAAAATATAAATTTTTAATAATTATCTAAAAAAAGGTAAGAATATGCTATAATGGATACAATATTGGAGGTAGGTTATGAAAGATGGATTTGTAAGAGTGGGTTGTGCAAGTTTTGAAGTTAAACTTGGACAAGTCAAAGAAAATGCAAAACAGATTATAGAATATGTTAAAAAAGCTAATGAAGTTCATTGTCAAACATTGGTTTTTCCTGAGTTATGTTTAAGTGGTTATACGATTGAAGATTTGTTTTATCAAAAAAGAGTACTTAATGAAGTATATGCACAATTAGAAGAAATTACTATTCAATCAGAAGATTTGGATGTATTGTTTGTAGTTGGTGCACCTTTAGTACATATGAATAAATTATATAACTGTGCCATTGTGATTCATGATGGAGAAATATTAGGTGTTGTACCTAAGACATATATTCCTACTTATCATGAATTCTATGAAGGAAGACATTTTACAAGTGGCCCTGAGGATTCGACTATTATTAATATTAATGGGGTTTATTATCCTTTTGGGACAAATATTTTATTTATCGATGAAGCTCATGATTATTTTAAGTTTGGTATCGAAATATGTGAAGACTTATGGGCTCCACTACCACCAAGTACCAGACATTGTCTTAATGGTGCAACTTTGATATTAAACCCTTCAGCTAGTAATGATTTAACGGCTAAATCTGATTATCGAAGATTGTTGGTATCATCTCATAGTGCAAGATTAGTTTGTGGATATGTTTATTGTAATGCAGGATTAGGTGAATCAACAACTGATGTGGTTTTTTCTAATCATCATATAATAGGAGAAAATGGTAATATTGTAGCAGAGTCTAAGCAATATGAAGAAGGTCTAATTTATACGGATTTAGATCTAGAAAAAATGCAAACTGAACGTGTTGAAATGACAACTTATGAAAATAGAGATGATGATTATGAATACGTTTATTTCTATCATGATGAAGTTGATTTAGATTTGAAACGTTACTATGATCCTCAACCATTTGTACCTAGTCAAAAAGATAAACGAGCTTTGCGTTGTAAAGAAGTTTTTAATATTCAAATTCATGGATTAATGCAAAGATTAAAGGCTGCTCATATTAAAAAAGTCGTTATTGGTATATCAGGGGGGTTAGATTCGACTTTAGCCTTATTGGTTGCTAGTATGGCTTATCAGGAGTTAGGTTATCCTTCCACTGATATTATCGCGGTGACGATGCCTTGTTTTGGTACAACAAGCCGTACTAAAAGCAATGCGATTAAAATGATGGAAGAATTAAATGTCACATCAAAAGTCATTGATATTGGTGAAGCCGTTATGAAACATTTTGAAGACATTGGTCATGATGAAGCTGTTCATGATGTCACTTACGAAAACTGTCAAGCCAGAGAAAGAACACAAGTATTGATGGATATTGCCAATCAAGAAGGTGGTATTGTTATTGGTACGGGTGATTTATCAGAAGTGGCTTTAGGATGGTCTACTTATAATGGTGATCATATGAGTATGTATGGTGTTAATGTGTCTGTACCAAAAACATTGGTTAGATATTTGGTTGATTATGTTTCATCATTGTATAAAGATCAACCATTGGAATCTATTTTACAGGATATCTTAAATACCCCTGTTTCTCCAGAGTTATTACCTGCAAAAGATAATGAAATTGTTCAAAAAACAGAAGATATAGTAGGTCCATATGAACTTCATGATTTCTTCTTATATCATCATGCAAGATTCCATTATGAACCTAGAAAACTCTATCATATTGCTTGTCATACCTATAAAGATAAATACACACCTGAAACAATCAAAAAATGGTTAACATTATTCTATCGTCGTTTCTTTACCCAACAATTTAAACGTTCATGTATTCCTGATGGACCTAAAGTTGGTAGTGTGGCACTTTCACCTAGAGGTGATTTAAGAATGCCTAGTGATGCTAACGTACAATTGTGGTTAGAAGAATGTGAGAAATTATAAAAGCACGATTAATTCGTGCTTTTTTAAATCTCATAAGGATTCTTTCCTGCTTTTTCAAACAATTTCTCCATACCAATAGAACGCATCTGCGTAATCATTCTAGCCATTTCTTCTACTTCAACATTCATATCAGACAATATCCAAGACAATATCCAAGACAATGTCATACTAGAGGATGCTGTTGCATGATAAATAGTAGCAAAATAGAGTGTTTCAGGTAATTCTTCACCATAGAGTTCCTGATGCCATTTTAAATCAAATTCTTTACAATGTTCAAAAATATAATCCTTTAAACAATTCTGACCTTCTATCATGCAAGCTTCTTTCATAAACTTCTTATACTTTAACATATTATCAAATGATATAACTAATGAATCATAAAAAGATAAATGAAGATTATGATCATTAAAATCAGGTATGATTTTATTTTCATAAATATATTGTATCAAATGATTCTTATCTAAAAAGTGATTATAAAAAGATTGTTTACTGACTTTTGTATATGATAATAATTGTTTGATTGTAATAGTTGATAATGATTGTGTTTTATTGAGTTCTAATAATCCATTAGCTAATATTTCTTTAATATCTAGTGCCATCATGTTTCACCTCTTTAAAAATTATAACATGATTATTGAATTATTTGTATTAAATAATGTACAATGATAACAGTTGAAGGTGGTGCTATTATGTTTGATATTAAATATTATAATAATCTTTGTAGTGAAATTGAAAAGAAGCGAATTGAAAAAGAGAATAACGAAAAAATTATAAGTGAATATGAACACAAAATCGAACAATATAATAAGAAATTAGAAATATATCATGACAAAATTGAAATACTTGAGAACAAATTCTTAAAAAACAAAATATCTCAGCTTCAAGAAGAACTTTATAAATGTTGTGACGAACAAGATAAATGCTATGATGAGTATATGGATTGTCTTAAAAAATATCACACTTTTAATACTGAACATTTTAAATTATTTGAAGATTATATACAATTATTAGAAAAGCAGAGTGACTATTATAATAAATATCCTACTGAAGTTAAGCAGATAGAAGCGAAAAAGGAATTGAATGTTCAAAATAAAAAATTAAAAGAACAAGAAACTGAAAAAGATATTGATTATGAAGATATAACGACTATTAAAACACACAAAAAGGAGCCTCGTAAAAAACAGCGTCATAAAAATAGAAAACGTAAATAGAATTCATGAGTAACCATAAATTTTTTGACTTTTTAACGAAAAAGTCCATATTTAGACCTATTGATAATTTGGTTTGTTGTAAAATAATATGTAAGCTTTATAATATAGACAACAAGGAGGTACTAATGATGAGTATTGTGATGAATTTGTATTATACAGGAACCAATGGAAATGCAAGAAAGTTTGCTGAAGAGATGGAAAATAGTGGTGTTGCACAGAAAATAAGAGAAGAAGATGGTAATGAGAAGTATCAATATTTTTTATGTATGGATGATCCAGAAACAGTTTTATTGATTGATTCATGGGTGAATCAAGAAGCGATTGATATTCATCATGCTTCACCTATGATGGATGATTTAGCAAGACTTAGAGAAAAGTATGATTTATATATGAGAGCAGAAAGATATTTAAGTGATGATGCTGGTATACCAGATAGTGATAAAGATTTTATAAAAGATTAGGAGAAAATAATGAAATATACACAATTAGGAAATTCAGATTTAAAAGTTTCTAGAATATGTTTAGGATGTATGGGATTTGGTGATGCTAGTCAAGGTATGCATTCATGGACATTACCTTATGAAGAATCAGAAAAGATTATAAAGTATGCATTGGATTCAGGCATTAATTTCTTTGATACAGCGATGGCTTATCAAAGTGGAACCAGTGAAGAATATTTAGGTAAAGCATTAAAAAAGTATGCGAAAAGAGAAGAAGTTGTTATAGCAACTAAGTTCACTCCTAAGCATACTGATAATACTTATCAATATATTGAAGAATGTTTGAATAATAGTTTAAAGCGTTTAGATGTTGATTATATTGATTTGTATATTATGCATATGTGGGATTATGAAACGCCTATCAAAGAAACAATGGAGGCTTTAAATGAATTTGTGAAGCAAGGAAAAATCAAATATATTGGTATTTCTAACTGTTTTGCTTATCAATTGGCTAAAGCCAATATGATTGCGAAAATGCATGGTTGGGCAGAGTTTATTTCTGTACAAAATCATTTTAATTTGATTTTTAGAGAAGAAGAAAGAGAAATGGCTAAATTATGCAATGAAGATAATATTGCTATGACCCCTTATAGTGCACTTGCTAGTGGTCGTTTAGCAAAGCATCCTGGTGATACGTCTAAACGTATGCAAGAAGATAGCTATGCAAAAGGAAAGTATGATCAAACAGCTGTTCAGGATTTAAAGATTATTAAACGTGTCGAAGAATTAGCTAACAAGCATAATGTTTCAATGAGTGAAATATCATTAGCCTGGTTACTTACAAAAGTCGCATCTCCAGTTGTTGGTGCAACAAAGTTTAGTCATATTGATACAGCTGTTAAAGCTTGTGATATAACATTATCTGATGAAGAAATAACATATCTTGAAGAATTATACCAACCTCATAAATTAGTAGGTGTGATGGCCAACAACATTCCTAGTTCTTTTAAATAGGTACTGGAAATCCACCTGACATGGCCATTATAAACATAAATATCATTATTATAACGGGTAACATTAATAAGCATAATGCAATGAATAAGGTTTGTTTATAAAACATGCCTTTTCTTTTGCGATAAAAACTATAAATCAACATAACAATACCACCAATTAAACCAATAAATGGTAATGCTACAAATATAAAAAACAATATAGCTGATATAAAATCACCATCTACTATAACCATTGATAAATCAATATAAAGAACGATTAGTGATACAACCAAAATGATTATAAACATTAATAACAATGTTTTTCTTTCCTGTTGTCTTTGCTTGTTAGCCATTTCTAAGGTATCTGTTAAAGAATTATTGGCAACATCATTATGAATCATTGTATCATCTATTTTCTTAGATTGCATCAATTCAAGAATACTTACACCTAAAGCATCTGCTAAGGGTTCAATGGTATTAATATCAGGAAAGCCTACACCTCTTTCCCAACGACTGACTGCCTTATCAGTCACATGTAATACTTCAGCCAAATCTGATTGTGTCATATGTTGATCCTTACGGCATTTTGCAATAAATGCTCCAAATTTTTTAGCATCCATACTTTCACCTCCATCAAAACCTTATCAAATACTTCTATTATTATCAACCGACGTATCGTTTAGTTATATTTTAGCAATCTTTTAATTAATCACACGATAAATATACTTCTCATATTTATGTTTATCTCTAACACTCATATAACAACTCATGAGTATCCCATCTTCTAAATATTCTTCAGTAATGGTTTCATAATATTGTTTAATAGTACTAAATATTTCTCCATCTTCATAAGGAATATATAACTTAGTTAATTCATAATCTTTAAAGAGGATATCAATAATCATATCTTCTAAAGTATCTAGATTAATTTCATCTTTAACTGATATAAAGACTGATGGTTCTTTCGCATCAATAAAAGCATAATTATTAAGATCTACTTTATTATAAGCATAAATCACAGGTATATCTTTTACACCTAAACTATCTAATACTTGCATTGTTGTTTGTATTTGAATATCACTATAAGATGATGAAGAATCAATCACATGGATAAGTAAATCAGCTTCAGTGACCTCTTCTAAGGTTGAACGAAATGCATGTATAAGATGATGTGGTAATTGATTGATAAAACCTACTGTATCACTCATGATAACCTGTTGATGGTTTTTAAGTCGTATTTGTCTTGATGATGTTTGGAGTGTCGCAAATAACATGTCTTTTTGTAAGACTTTCTTATTAGTGAAATAGTTAAGTAATGATGATTTCCCACTATTAGTATAACCAACTAAACAAATAACTTTTTGTTGGTTACGTTTACGAGAAAGACGTTGCGTCTGTCTATTTTTAACAATCGTATCTAAATCTTTTTGAGATTGATGCAGCTTTCTCTGAATCACACGACGATCCAACTCAATTTGTTTTTCTCCACTACCTCTAAATCCAGAGCCACCTTGTTGAGAATAAAGTTTCTCATTCATACCCGCCAGTCTAGGTAATAAATATCTGTTTCTAGCAATCTCAACTTGTAATCTAGCTTCCTTTGTTTTTGCTCTAGATTCAAAGATGCGTAATATCAAATCACTTCTATCACTTACTTCAATATTAAGTGCATCTGTTAAATTTTTAACCTGTAAAGGTGTTAATTCTTCATTAAAGATAACCATATCATCTTCATCAATAATATATTTAATCTCCTCTACTTTACCTTTACCAATATAATACTTAGGTGATATATGAGATAGATTTTGAATAATAATATCCTTCACTTCAATATCACAAGCTTCACATAAAGCTTGTAATTCCTTCATTGATATATCTAAATCATAACTCATATTATCATAGCTTACACCAACCAATATTGCTTGCATACCATCACCTCTCTTTCATTATAAGGAGTCTTTATGAAAAAAGCTAACTATTATTTTACATTATGTTTAGTATTATATACAACCATCTTTTCATTTATTCATATGAGTGAAATAGTTCAAATAACAATGCATGTTATTCAAGTTATTGTTAATAATTTATTACCTTCATTGCTACCATTTATGATATTGATATCATTATGTTTATCATTAGGGATATTACCACTGTTAAGTTATTTTATTCAATTTATATTTTCACCTCTATTTCATTTAAGTCCTATGATGTCATCTATTTATTTAATATCATTCTTTTGTGGTTATCCCACAAATGCCAAGATTATTAAAGAATCTTATGAATTAGAATATATTAATATAAATCAACTACAGCATTTGTTATCCATATGTTCGTTTTGTTCATTAAGTTTTATTTTTGTATCATTGCATTTATCTTTTAAAACAAGTCTTATGATTTATATAAGCCATATATTACCAAGTATCTTTATAGCATTATGTTATCATAAAGATTATCAATTGATGAGTTATAAAGATGTAAAACTAACTGCACGTAGGACTTTTATTGATGCTTTAAAGTATAGTATTAAATCATCTATCTATGCATTTATATTTATTTTAGGATACATGCTAGTATTTCAATGTATAGGATATAGTTTAAGTTTTATGATTACTAATGATTTTATTTACAGTATGATACAAGGATTATTGGAGTTTAGTAGTGGGAGTATGGAATTATTAGGTTATTCTAATATATTGGTTTATCCTTTGATTAGTTTTAGTTTATCTTTTTCTGGTTTATCAGTACTCATGCAAGTGGATAATATTTTAGAAGATATTCCTTATTCTTTTAAGTCTTATTTTATTAGTAGATTATTTCATGGTATTGGTTCATTTATGATATGTTGGATGCTACAATATTGGATATAAAAATGGATCCTAAGATCCATTAAAAATTAAACCTCCATTTACCAATAGCATATATAATAACACATAATAATAATGCAAAGACAATATCTAAAAAGGCATGTTGCTTAATCATCACTGTTGATAAACTAATTAAAAATGCTAAAATAATTAAACCTATTTTTATCCCTTGTTTATTTTTGATACTATCACATTTGATAAGTGAAACTGCAATCATCACTGCATTATAGACATGAATACTAGGACATACATTCGTTGAAGTATCAACTGAATAAATAAAACTAACAAGTTGTTGAAATACATTGCTGTCATCTAAAACTGGTCTTAAATCCTGAGCCGTAGGATATATGACATATATAATTAAACAGGTTGTCATGCCTATAAACAAATAAAAACATGTACGTTTAAACCCACTTATATCAAAGAAAATAACATAACAGAATCCACAAAACAAAAATACAAACCATAATACATAAGGTATAACAAAATATTCATTAAATGGAATATAATCATCAATCCATGTACTTGTTATAACAGAATTATCAGTAGAGACAAATAGTTCTAAACAAACAAAAAAACATAAATAGAAGATCATATAATAAACAACATACATTCCATGTTTATATTTTTCGTAAAATGCTTTCATCATTTCTACCTCCGTGATAGAATATATACTAACATAATGCCTCGCTTATGTGAAGTAAAAATGAACGGAGAAAAAAATTATGAAGAATATTATTTTTGATATAGGGAATGTTTTATTGAATTTTCAACCTGATGTTTATTTAGATAAATATTATGATAAAAAGACTAAAGAAGATCTGATGATTATTATTTTTTCTAGTGATGAATGGGAATTATTAGATTTAGGGAATTTGATGATTGACGATGTTATAGAAGTATTAAGTCAAAGACATCCTCATTATACAAAAGAAATAACATTTGTGTTAAAAACATGGACAAATATGTTAACACCTATTAAAGAAAATGTAGATATGATTTATAAGCTTAAAGAAAAAGGATATAAGCTTTATTTATTATCGAATTTTCACTATGAAGCTATTCAAACAATGTTTGATAAATATGAGTTTTTTAATTTATTTGATGGTGAAGTAATATCAGGTTTTGAACATATCATGAAACCTAATTATAAGATTTTTGAATTATTATTAGATAGATATCATTTAGAGGCATCAGAATGTTTGTTTATTGATGATATGGCAGGTAATATTGCCATAGCAAAGACTTGTGGTATTGATGGGATTCATTTGGGTTTAGATGTTGTATTAGAAGATGAATTAAAGAAAAGAAATATCATTTAATGTTTGATTTTATATGAATTCGTTTTATAATAGATGTTATACAAGGAGGTTTTTATGAGTACAACACAGTTTTATATTATGGCAGTACCTTTTATTATAGGAGTTGTTTTTATTTTAAAGGGTGGGCTTACATATATGTCATTTAAAGAAAGGATTACACATTGTTCTAGAGATATTGAATGTCCTGTAGAAAATGGCGTAGCTACTTATGAAGTGAAAGGTGAAACATATACTAAGAAAGTAAAGGATAAAGAAATTAAACAGATAACTGTTTTCTACAATCCTAATAATCCTAAGACATCTATGACTATTGAAGAAAGAAATGCTACAAGATCAGGCATGATGAGAGATCTTATGATTGGATTTTTCTTTGTGATTGTTTGTCTAGTTATATATTTATTATTTGCTTATGAAGTTATTTAAAAAAGTTCAGATTAATTCTGAACTTTTAATATTTTCTTTTGAAAATGACGATATAATAAATATAAAATAATACTTAAGATAATCACTATCGCAATAATCATCATAAAGCAATGCATAAAGAATGTTTCAGGTAAAGCATTGATGATTGGATCAGTAGAAGCATCAAATATCCAATAATTATTATTGAAAAATATTTGATGAAAAATCACAAAGGCTCGATCAAAATCAAGGGCTGCTAAAAAGCCTATAATAGCAGGTATGCCAATTGAGAATATTGGTGTTATCTTTAAATAGCGATATTCTTTTTGCTTGCTATTCTGATAAATCATGACAGCTGATGCAAGGCCACTTACAACCATTAATACTTGTACCACTTCAAATATGCGTTTAACTTCTGCAAAGTGAATACGACCTGTTTCTGACATTACAAAATCATTCAATATTAATTCACCTTGATAAAAAATACTTTGATAAGCAATAAGACTATCATAATTGGCTTTCAATGTTTCTTTACTCATGCCGACCAATTGATCAATATGTAAATAATCAATATCAAAATAATATAACGGTTTAAAGAAAACTGTAAATGTCACTGCGAAACAAATGAGAAACACAGTTAAAAGTAGGGCTAAAACAATATCTCTTAAACGATTATTTGTAAAGAAAGTCTTCACCTTTTTGTACCTCTACTTTCGATAATTTTGGATAATTCTGTTGGCGTAAGACTTCATAAATACCTATCGCCACACAATTCGATAAATTCAAACTTCGAGCATTAGCGTCCATGGGAATTCTGACACATTGATCTAAATGCTCTTTTAAGATATCATGAGGAATACCATCATGTTCATGGCCAAATATAATATATTGATCATTATCGGATACATAACTTTGATCACTATAACAAAGCTTAGAATAACGGGTAAAGAAATGATAATCGCCTTGATTCAAAGATACAAATTCATTCCAATCCTCATATATTTGCATATCTAAATCTTTGATATAATCTAAACCTGCACGTTTCATATGTTTATCATCCAATGAAAACCCCATAGGTTTGATAATATGGAGTTTAGAATGGGTAGCTACACATGTACGCATAATATTTCCTGTGTTTTGCGGTATTGCAGGATGTACTAAAACAATATGATTCATTCTGAACGCTCCTTTAATATGTTATAAAGTTTACGTAAAGCTTTACCACGATGAGAGATTTGATTCTTTTTTTCTGGTGAGATTTGCGCAGAAGTCATGCCTAATTCTGGTACAAAGAATATTGGATCATACCCAAAGCCATTTTCTCCTGCAATACAATCATTGATTTCACCATTAAAATATTCTTCAATAATAATGGGTTCTTCATCAGGAATGCATAAAGCCATCGCACAAACAAATCGTGCTGTCCTCTCTTTATCTTTAACAGCATCAATAATATATTGATTCTTAATATCATAACTCGTTTCATGACCTAAAAATCTAGCTGAGTAAATACCAGGGGCACCATCTAAGGCTTTCACTTCTAAACCTGAATCATCTGCCAATACTGGTTTATGGATGATATCACAAACTGTCTGAGCCTTAATGAGGGCATTTTCTTTAAATGTTTTACCAGTTTCTTCGATATCTATATCACTACCAATATCTTTTAATGATTTCACTTCTATTCCTATATCACTTAACATACTACGTATTTCTTTTATTTTTCCATCATTTGATGAAGCAACAATAATTTCTTTCATTCTTCCACCCCTTACTGTATTTTTCTTCTTTGTTGTATTGAAACAAACATGACATATATACTTCTTGGTATAAATCTTTCTGCAAATATGACAAATTTCATAGTCAATGTTGGGACAATCACCACTTTTCTTAATTTCATCATTTTAAGTGCATATTTGGCACATCTTTTAGCACTCATACCAGGAATGGCAAATCTTACATTAGCAACTTTATTGAATTCCGTTCTAACAGGTCCTGGGCATAAGCATCCAATATATGTTGGTGAAAGTTTTTCTTTAAGTTCCATTGCAATGCCTTGTGTAAAACTTGCTACATAAGACTTTGTCGCATAATAAGTAGCCATATATGGGCCACCATAAATAAGTCCAGCAGATGAAGCCACATTCAATAGATAAGCTTTCTTGCCTTCTACTTTTTGCAAATAAAGCTTTGTTAAAATATGCATAGCTTCAATATTGACACTTATCATATCTAATTCTTTATGCAAATCCGTCTTTAAAAAATAACCACAATCCCCAAAACCTGCATTATTAATAAAAACTTCAATATCCAAATCTTTCACTTCGTCCATTAAACGATAACATTCATCTTTAATCGATAAATCAGCACTGATAATTCTACATTCAACATTTAATTCATTCGCTAACTCTTTTAAACGTTCCTCTCGTCTAGCAACTAATATGAGGGCATAATCTTTTGATAATAATCTTGCAAATTCTTTTCCAATACCTGAACTAGCTCCTGTAACCAGAGCATACTCCATATTAACACTTCCTTATAATATTGTTTCTATTTGATCTAATAAACCAGGACAATCATAAGCTGCAAAGACTGATGCTTCAATACTTTCTATAGGCACTGGAGCATATTTAGCCTTTAATTCTACTAGCATATGTCTTAATTGTGGCGCAATCAATATCAATTCTTTGCCTTGATAAACATCATCCAAATGATAACTACCTGCTGCATTAAAATGATAAGGACTATGATTTAATTCACAATAACGATTCATCTTTTGGGCAAAAAAAGTTGTTGTCATACCACCAGTACAACATAATAGTATTTCATGAATCCTTTGATCTTCTTTTGCTAAAACATTAATCATACGTTTAAAAAAATCACAAGCATATTTATAATCATGAAATTCAAAGTGGAGATAAAACAAAATATCATCCCCCTCATTGATGCTTTCTTCTATAATTCCTTTAGGCCAAATCGTAAAATGTCCTACTTTATTTTTATAATATATATGATAAGTATTATCATCAATCTCTAATTTTAATCTATCATCACTAACAATTTGATAATAAACCCATTGTCTTAAAATATCAATGTTACAATACATATCCCTCACCTCAACAAGCGTATTATACTAGATTTTCTAAAAAAAAACAAACTATACTTATGATAGGAGTTGATGAAAATGAAGATTGTTTTCTTTAATGTAAGAAAAGATGAGATAGATTTTGTATATGAATGTGCCAATAAATATAATATTGATATTGAAATATGCCCCTATTCTTTTAATATGAGAAATATAGAATATTGTCAAGGTGCTGACGCGATTAGCATTGTTACAACACCAGTCAATGAAGATATGATTCGATTATTACATGAATATGGTATTCATTATATATCAACCAGAACGATTGGTTATGATCATATTGATTTAAAGGCTTGTCAAAAATATGATATTCATGTTTCCAATGTGACTTATTCTCCTTATAGTGTGGCTGAATACACCATTATGATGATGCTCATGAGTTTAAGAAAAATGAAAAGTATAATCAATAGATATAGTCAACAAAATTTTTCGTTGCAAGGAATACGTGGTAAAGAGCTGAAAGATTTAACAGTTGGGGTTATTGGTACAGGAAACATTGGCAGTGTTGTGATTGATATATTAAAAGGATTTCAAGCCAACGTTATTGCATATGATATCTATCATCAAGAAAATATCAATTATGTAACACTTGATGAGCTCTACCAACAATCTGATATCATTACATTACATACACCACTCAATGATGATACTTATCATTTACTAAACAATGATAGTTTTAAACTAATGAAAAATAACGTTATGATTATCAATACAGCTAGAGGTGCATTAATTAATAACAAAGATCTCATTAACGCATTACAGCATAACCAAATTGGTTATGTTGCATTGGATGTTATTGAAGATGAATCTAGCATCTATTATCGTGATTTTACCAATAAAACTATACCTAATGACTACTTAAATGCATTAAAAAATATGTCCAATGTCTTATTAACACCACATGTTGCTTTTTATAGTGATCATTCTGTTTATGATATGGTGGAGAATTCTATAATTTCTATCATTAATATGATTAATCATAATGATAATCCTTTTAAGATTATATAAAAAACAGGGAGTTTGCTAAGTATACTTAGCAAACTCCCTTGAGCGTTAAATAAATAATTATTAAAGTTTCCCATTATTTCCTTCAGCTTCGCTTTTCCCTAATAAATAAAGAAAAACTAAAGCTGGCACTCTAAATATAGGTGTAATTGTATTATGTCTGGTTATTCCATAATCATTTAAATTCTTTGTAATAAGAAAAGCGTTCGTGACCTTTGATTTTTCATCCTTGCATAATTCGACAATACCATCACTTTCTGGAATATGAGAATTATTACGATATTTCACTTCGCACAATATTTTTTGACGCGGCATTTCAACAACCACATCAACCTCTTTTTGGTTATCTTTAGCTTTTCTAAAGTATCCAACTTGAGCTGGTGTATTTTGATAAAATGAAACCATATGTTTATATACAGCTGTCTCTACAATAATGCCAAGTTCACGTTCATCGGAAAGAATATCATCAATCATTAATACCGCATTACGAATAGCTGGATCCGCTATATATATTTTCGGTCTACCTTTTAATGCTCCTTTACTTCCAACATTTATTGGTTTTGCCAAATATATAAGATTAGACATTTCTAAAGCATTTAAATAATTTTCAATTGTTGGAACAGTAATATTTTCTAGTTCTTTTGCGGCAGTAGCAGCATTAAATATTTCAGATGAATTTAAGCAAAGATAAAGAAATAATTTTTCCATTAACAAAGGACTACGCACATTAAACAATGAGAGGACATCTCTTTTTATAACTTTATCAACTACGTCTTCACGTAACATTCTTTGAGCATAAAAATCATCATCAGATAATACTAATTCAGGAAAACCACCTATAGTTAAATAGCGATTAAAATGATCTTGAAGATGTGTAAAACAATCTATGAAATTATCAAGCTCATCCGAACTCATTTTTACAAGTTGAGTTAACTTCAAATCTTTTGATAATTCAGATACATTTTGATTAAGCAATAAACAATATTCATAAAATGACATGGTAGGAATTTTTAATATAGTCCATCTCCCTGTTCCACTATCAGTTGATCCTTTTTCAGGAATTGGACTAGCCGATCCAGTTGCTAACATACGTATTTCTTTTTTACTGTCATAAATGACTTTCATCCACAATTCCCAATTATCTGTATATTGAATTTCATCAAAAAAAATGTATTCGAATCCTTTTATGGAGTGTAGTTCTTCATAAATAGATAAAACTTTATGAGCATTTATAAGCTTTAATATAGGATTATCAAAAGTAACATATAAAATATTTTTTGGATTAATTCCTTCATCAATCAATTGTTCAATTATTTGATACATAATCGTAGTTTTACCGACACGTCTTACTCCTGAAAGCACTACAAAACGTCTTATAGTATTATGAGTTAACATTTTATAAGCTTCATAGTAGGCTAAACGTTTATGAGGTTTACTTTCTTCTTTAATAGTTGATGGTATCTGCTACCATGGATTATATTGTTTTAATACTTTTATAATTTGTTCATCGTTAACAATACTCATAACACACCTCCAATATTGTTAATTTCAGGGAGTTTGCTAAGTATACTTAGCAAACTCCCTTTGATTTATGCAAATACATTATAACAAATTACAATAAATAATACAACTAGCAAATGATTTTATTTATTTCCATACTTATCCTTAAGCTTTTCATTAATTTCTTTAGCTTCTCTTGCATCTATTAAATAATAAGATCCTAATACAAGTAAATAAACAATTGCGACCGCAACTATTATAATGACTATTTCATTTAAATCAATATGAGGCCATTGATTCCATTCTAAGTATAATAATACAATTATTATTAGTAAAACATAATGGATAAGATAGCCCCAATGACTATCAATATCAATAGAAAATATAAACATAGTCACTAACGTTGTAAGTATACCCATAATGATAATATCTAATATAGCTTTAGAAATATTAATATCACCTGTAAAATAATAAATTCCTCCACGAACTATTAAAATACATGAGGTAATATATAAAAACCATTTAATACATTCTCTTATTTTCTTCACACTTACACCTCCAGTTTTTCTTTCAATGCTTTAACATATTGACGAGATATGATAATCTTTTCATTGTTTTTTAAGACAGCTTCAAATTTAGCATTGAATAATGGTTTAATATAATCTATTTTAGATAAATTAATAATCGTATTTTTAGATATTCTTAGAAAATCGCTATGAATGTTTTCTAATTCATAGAGTTTTTTCTTGATTTCATAAACACGATTTAAAGTATAGGCAAATGTTTTATTATCAACGGATTCTATATAATAGATGTCTTTTAATGATAATTTGACTATTTTATTATCTATATATCCTATAAGATTATTATTGTTGTTTAATGTATATATAAGATCTAATAGTTGTTGATCTAAGTTATGATAACGAATAATGATTTCATCTTCTTCATTATCCTTAGGTGTTTCTATAGTTATTTTCATATGTTCTCCTAACGATCTGTTTTATGTGTGTATTTCAATAGACAAACACTTAATAACATGAATAATATAGCACAGATAAGCATAATACACAATTCCATAGAAAGAGTCATTTCTTGATTAAATAATGTGAGTTGAATACCCATAGTTTGACTATATATTGATACAATATCACTTGATACACCATCAAACAAAGTATTCATGATATCTTCACACATGACTTCCCTAAACATAGCTGTTCCATAAATAACAGGTGTACATTGTATTAAATTGACAATCACTGATGATAATGAACCAATAGGCACATAAATACCACCTAAAAAACCAACCAAAGTACTAATCACTGTACCAATTCCACTCCAAGCACCTTCACTTTTTACAAACTGAACTATAAAATACATAAGTGATGTATATGTTAGTGAATTAATAAGTATAAGTCCTATAATCTTGAGATGTGTTATAAATGAAAATAATGATAAACCTTTAGTTAAGCCAATCATTTCAAAGACAATAAGTGTAACGAAACATACAAAAACCGATGCTATCCAGGCTGAAACAATATAAGATAAGGCAATCATAGTTCGAGACATAGGTGAAGTATAGATTGAACTGATTTTAGCTGATACTTTATCTCTTACTAATGCCGAATAGACTGAAATAGTGACTGTAATAGAATTAATCGAAAGTATCCCTGCACCACTCCATAGATAGATTAATAATTCGGCATTAGTTTTATCTGTTACAGTATTTCTATTAGGCAGTTGTGATAAACCATCTATTATTGAATTAACATTAACATCACCTAAGAAAAACGTCATTAAAAAGATAATAATAAGCATAGATAATAACGAAAAGAATACGGATGCTTTGTCTCTAAAATATATTTTAAGATTTCTACTTGTTAGAATATATAATTGTTCCATTATGATTCTCCTTTACAGCATTTAAAAATACATCATCCATAGTTTCCTGGATGACTTCAAAACCTATGATATTTTTTGCATTATTAATAATTGATATGGCATCTAATGTACTATCTAATTCTATTTCCTGTTTATTATCTTTGTAATAGAGTAATAATTTATCTTTTGCATATCTATCTTTTAATTTTGTAGGTGAACCAGTAGCAATAATATGTCCATGATCAATAATGGTTATAAAATCAGCTTTAGCTGCTTCTTCCATATAATGTGTTGTCAAAAACACTGTCATATTATCCTGTTTTTGTAAGATATCTATAGTTTCCCAGACATCTTTTCGTGTAGCTGGATCCAATCCTGTTGTGGGTTCATCTAAAAACAGGATTTCAGGTGTATGCATAAGCGCAGCAGCAATTTCACAACGACGTTTTTGTCCACCTGATAATGTTTTATACTTCTTCTTAAGTATATCTCCTAATTTTAATATTTGTGATATTTTTTGACATTGTAATTTTGTTTCTTTAATACTTTCCCCATGGATAACACCACGACAAATAAGGTTTTCTTCTACACTTAAAACATCATCCAAACAATTTTGTTGATAAACAATCCCAATCTTTTTTCTTATCATATCATCATTCATACCTACTATTTGATTGCATACTTTCATGCACCCTTCTGTCGGTTTTAGTAAAGTCGTCAGCATATTAATAACCGTTGTTTTTCCTGCTCCATTAACACCTAAAAAGCCAAACATAGAGCCTTTTTCTACACTCAAAGATATATGATCAACAGCTATAAATTCACCATATTTTTTTGTAAGATTGCTAACTTCAATAACTTTCATAATGATTCCTCCTGAATTTATCATAAAGATGATAATTTTTTAATTCAAGCGTTTTAAGTTAAGTTACACTTTAGAATAGGTAAGTTACAAATTGTCAGAATCGTTCTTTAATTTTTATAAGAAGATTGATATAATAATAAACGTGGTGATAAAGATGAGTAAAAAGCTAACAATGGGTGATATTGCGAAAATGGCAGGAGTTGGTAAAACAACCGTTTCTCGCTATTTTAATGGTGGTTATGTTAAAGATGAAACCAGAGAAAAGATTAGAAAAGTGGTTGAAGAAACTAACTATGAACCAAATCAAGTGGCGCAATTAATGAAAGCTAAACAAACAATGGTCATGGGTATTATTACTCCTACTATGGATTCTACAACATCGGCTAGAATGATTATGATGTTGGATGAATATGTAAGACATTATGGTTATACACCACTTATTATCAATACAAACCATAATGAATTAAGAGAAGTGAAATCTATTGAAAATTTATGGAAACTGAATGTTGATGGTATTGTATTACTAGCAACGGATATTACGCAAGCTCATAAAGATATTGTTTCGAAATTGGATATTCCTGTGATTTTTGTAGGACAAGAATATAAGAATGGTTATTCAATTATATATAATGATTATCAAGCAGGATATGATGTAGGTTGTTATAGTGCGAAAATGGGACATAAGGATATTGTTTATATGGGAGTTAATGCCAAAGATGAAGCTGTTGGTATTATACGTAAGAATGGTGTTATTGATGGATTGAAAGATTCTGGTGTTGATCATGTTCAATATTTAGAAACAGATTTTACTTTTGAGACATCTGGAAGAATTGTTTCAAAGTATTTGGATAATCATCAGCCATCATTGATTATATGTGCGACTGATAATATTGCTTTAGCGTGCTATAAAGAAATTAAAAATAGAGGTTTAAATGTTCCTGATGATATTTCACTTATTGGTTTTGGTGGTTATGAATATTCACAGTTGGTTTCTCCTAGTATTACGACTGTTAGATATGATAATGAAGATGCAGGATATTTTGCAGGCGAATCTTTATTAAAACTTATTAATGGTGAAAAAATAGAAAAAAAACAAGTTGTTTCATATGTTTTTATGGAAGGTGAAAGTGTTAAGAAATTATCTTAATACTTTTTTTACAAAAATATGGAATTGGTTCCATAAAAGTGTTGACACTCTCATAAAATGGTGATATATTATAGATGTGGAACCGATACCATATTAGAAGGAGGAGAAACGGTATGGATTACAACAAAATAGCTAAAGACATTATTAAAAATGTTGGTGGTGAAAGTAATATTACAAGTGCTATGCATTGTGCAACAAGATTACGTTTAACATTAAAGAATTATGATTTAATTAATGAAGAAAAATTAACAGATATTCCTGAAGTTAAAGGTGTATTTAAATCAGGAAATCAATATCAGATTATTTTAGGTTCTGGTTTAGTGAATTTAGTTTGTGATGAAGTAAAAAAGATTTTAGGTTTAGAGGAGAATGATGTTTCAGTAGAAAGTGAAGAAGAAGGATCTATTATTCAACGAGGTGTTAAATTATTAAGTGATATTTTTGTTCCTATTATACCAGCAATCGTAGCTGGTGGGTTATTGATGGGTATCTATAATGTATTAACTGCTGAAGGTTTATTTGTAGCTGGAAAATCAGTGATTGATTTATATCCACAATTTACTGATATTGCATCTATGATTAATATATTTTCTAATGCAGCCTTTACATTTTTACCTGTTTTAATTGGTTTTAGCGCTACTAAGAAGTTTGGTGGAAATCCTTATTTAGGTGCTGCTATGGGTATGATTATGGTACATCCTGATTTATTAAGTGCTTATTCAAGAGGTACCGGTGTAGAAATACCTGTTTGGAATATTTTGGGATTATCTGTTGAAGCTGTTGGTTATCAAGGAACTGTTTTACCAGTATTAGCTGTTTCATGGATTTTAGCGAATATTGAAAAAAGATTACATAAAGTAACTCCAACTTGGTTAGATAACTTATCAACACCTTTATTATCAATATTAGTAACAGGTTTTCTAACATTTATCTTAGTTGGTCCCGTTTTAAGAACGGCTGGTGACTTACTAGCTGAGGGTATTACATGGGTTTATAGTTCTTTAGGATTTATAGGTGGCGCTCTCTTTGGTTTATTCTATGCACCAATTTGTTTAACAGGTATGCATCATAGTTTCATTGCGATAGAGACACAATTAATTGCAGCAGCTGAAACAACTGGTGGATCATTCATTTTCCCTACTGCAGCTATGAATAACGTTGCTCAAGGTGCTGCAGTTATGGCTGTACTTATTTGTACAAGGGACAAAAAGATCAAATCTATTTGTTCAGCCTCAGGTATTTCAGCATTCTTAGGTATTACGGAACCAGCTATGTTTGGTGTCACTTTAAAATTACGTTATCCTTTCTATGGTGCTATGATTGGTTCAGCTTGTGGTAGTGCCTATATTGCTGCAACGAATACTTTAGCTGTTGCTTTAGGTACTGCGGGTCTTCCTGGTTTTATTTCAATTGCACCACAGAGTTGGGGAAATTATTTTATTGGTATGGGCATTTCAATTATCGTTGCATTCATTGTGGCAATAGTATTATATAAAAGATTCATTACTCCTGAAGAGAATAAGAAATTAGCAGTAACTACAAAAGAAGTTGAAAGCAATGTTATCTATGCACCAATAAAGGGTGAAATGAAAACTATCAGTGCTTGTAGTGATCCTATGTTTGCTTCAAAAGCTATGGGTGATGGCGTCGTTATAATTCCTAATGAAGGTATGTTGAAATCACCTGTAAATGGACAAGTAACTATGGTATTCCCTACGAAGCATGCGATTGGTTTAATGAGTGATGAGGGCAACGAAATACTTATTCATATTGGTTTAGATACAGTGAATTTAGAGGGTAAACCTTTTGAATTATTCGTTGAAAATGGACAAACAGTAACAGTTGGCCAACCATTAGTACAAATTGATTTAGATATGATTAAGAAAGAAGGATTATCAACAGAAACACCTGTTCTTATTACAAATCAGAAAGAATTTGATATAATAGGAGCTGAAAGTATTAATTATGAAGATAAAATAATGAAGGTGAAGTAATGAAAAATATATTCAAATCTTATGAATTAAAATATAAAGATAAAGTTAATAGCGACCCATGGAGACTCAAATATCATTTGATGCCTCCTGTAGGATGGCTTAACGATCCTAATGGATTATGTCAATTCAATGGTATCTATCATATCTTTTATCAATATTCTCCAGATAGCCCTTATGGTGCACATAAGGGTTGGGGCCATTATTCCACCAAAGATTTTATAACATTCAAGCAAGAAGATATTCCATTACTTCCTGATAGTGAAATAGATAAAGATGGGGCTTATTCAGGCAGTGCTTTTATTGATAATAATCGTATTCATTTCTTCTATACTGGAAATATTAAATTTGAAGGAAATTATGATTATATTAATGAAGGTAGAGGTCATTATGTGAATTATTTTTATAGTGATGATGGTTTCCATTTTTCCAATAAAGAATGTCTATTAAAGAATAAAGATTATCCCAAAAATATGAGTTGCCATGTAAGGGATCCAAAAATTTATCAAAAGAATAATCAATATTATTTAGTTTTAGGTGCACGAACCAAAGATAGTGTTGGATGCATCATGTTGTATAAGTCCAATGATTTAAAACATTGGAGTTATAATACAACTCTTACTACACAAAAAAAGTTTGGCTATATGTGGGAATGTCCTGATTTATTTGAATTAGACAATCATATCATCCTCATAACATGTCCACAAGGAGTAAAACAAGATGGATATAAGTATGAAAATATTTATCAAAATGGTTATTTCTTTTATGATAATGGTTTTAGTCAATTTCATGAATTAGATCATGGTTTTGATTTCTATGCACCCCAGACATTTGTAGATGAAAAAAATAGAAGAATATTAATAGGCTGGATGGGTATTCCTGATGCCGATTATATTAATCCCACAGTGGAATATTATTGGCAGCATGCTTTGACTCTACCTAGAGTTTTAACAATTAAGGATAATCATATCTATCAATTTCCTATAGAAGAAATAAATAAGCTTATGGATAAAGAAGAACATATTTCATTAAAGAAAAACGAACCCTATCATTATGCTACTCATTCATGTCACATGCATTTTATAACTCCTTCCTTATTTCGTATAAAACTTAGAAAAGATGTGACATTAGATTATGATGGAAAAGTTCTTACTTTATCATTGAAAGAATCTGGTTATGGTAGAGATGCCAGACATATAGAAATTGACCATATCTATGAAATAGATATTTATTCTGATACATCATCATTAGAAATATTTGTCAATCATGGTGAAGAAGTTTTTAGTACAAGAGTTTATGATAATTTAGATGATACATATATTACCTTTGATCAGGATATTGCAATGGATTATCATACAATGAATAGTTATCATATTATATAAAAAGAATTCAGTTATGCTGAATTCTTTTATTCATCAAATAGGTTTTTCTTTCTAATGATACAAAGAAATGATTTTCTTTAGACTGATCAAAATGTATAAGATACAAACTTAATAACACCCCACCAAAAGTAGCTACCATCATATCTGTAATGGTATCATAAACACCTGTCACATTTCTAATAGCATCATAATTCAAAAAATATAAAAGGCAAAATTCATAAAATTCCCAACTAACAGCTGTCGCCATATTAAGTCCATTAATAAACAAAAACATCAAGCCCTTACGTTTATCTTCACGAAGAAAATATTTATATAACAGATAAAACAATTCTGCAAATATAACACCACAAAAAGTATGCACAATTTTATCAAAATAAGGTAAAGAATATCCACCCAAACAACTACCCCACAAACTTGCCATAAACACAAAAACAATATTCATAATATAAAATTCCTCTGGTAGTTTAACTTTTAATATTTTCACAATTGTTGGCGCTATAAACGGCAAAAAACATGAACAAAGTGTTACTGTGAAATATTTCCCCATCCAGTTAATATACAAAGCATAAAGCAAAAAGACTATATATATCCCACAACAAATTTTATAAACAAGATCTAATTTTTTGTTATTCATTATATATACACCTCAAAGTGTATTATAACATTAAAAAATAAAATCAAAGAAAACAATACAGCTTAAATGTCTATTTCTTTAATAACTCTTCAAATAAATCAATATCTTCTTTAATCATATCAATTGAATTTTGCCAGAAAGCTTCATCTTCCAAATCAATACCAACACTCTTACCTACATCCACCAAATCATTTTTGCCTGTTAATGATAAGAATGTTTCGTAAGTATCCGCAAAACTTGAACCTTGTTTTTGATATAAACCATATAAACCTTTAGCCAACAATAAACCAAAAGCATATGGAAAATTATAGAAAGCATAATCCGCTTCATAATAATGTGGTTTCCAGGTCCACATATAAGGATGAAGATAGTTATGATCCAAACCATTTCCATAAGCTTCTTTTTGGGCATTAATCATGAGTTCTTTGATTTGTTCTACTGATAATGGTCCGTTCTTTCTTTGTTCAATAAAACGACTTTCAAATAAGAAACGTGAATAAATATCAACAATCACTTGAGCACAATCAGTTAGTTCATTTTCTACGATGTTAATCTTTTCTTTTTCATCTACTTCTTTTAAAGCAGCTTTTTTAACTATTGTTTCACAAAAAGTGGATGCTGTTTCAGCGATAGGCATTGGATAATCAGAGTTAATAGCATACTCATTATTAAGACATTCACCATGGAAACCGTGTCCTAATTCATGGGCCATAGTAATGACATCACTGAATTGATTACCATAGTTTAATAAGAAACGACTTTCACCAATTGAGTGGAGATTATGACAGAAAGCGCCACCTACTTTACCCTCTCTTGGATAGACATCTAACCATTCATTTTCAATCGCTTTTTTCGCGAATTCGCCCAAATGAGAAGAAAAAGAAGAAAATTGTTTGATTACATATTGACAGCCTTCTTCATATGGATATTCTTTATGGCTTTCACCTATTGGTGCATATAATTCATACCAAGGTAACCCATTTTGATAACCTAAAGCTTCAGCTTTTAACTTATAAAATCTTTCAAACATCGGTAGTGCTTTTTGGATGGTTTTGATTAAAACATCCAATGTCTTTTGTGACATTCTAGAATCTTCCAAAGTTCTTGCTAGGACTGAATCATAGCCTCTTAATTCTGCTACAGTAATAGCTTCTCCTTTAATCGCATTTAAACTACTCGCAATACCTTGTTCTATAGAGGTATAACTATTCACTTCTGCTTCATAAGCTTTCTTTCTTATATGAACATCTTTATCATAGGCCATATTCAATACTTCAGTTAATGGATACGACTTATCATCAATGGTTACTTTCATTGATGAAATCAATTGATCTTTGTATTTAAGCCAAGCTGATGAACCTGTGGTTTTCATTTTAGCTAATACTTCTTCACTTTCATCATCTAATAAATGACTATTATTTTTCTTCGTTTCTTCTAAGAAATAATGATGTTCTAAGATATAAGGATCAGAAAGTTTTGATAAATCATATTTCCCTAACCACTTTTGAATCTTAGCACTCGTCGAAGCAAATGATGCTAATATATTTTCAATCATTGAAGCATATTTGATGGCATCTTGATTTTGCGTATTGGCATTCATTGTTAGAGATATAAATGCATAGACTTTTCCTATTAAATCATCTAATTCATTTTCTGTTTCTAAGTAATGTTTAAGATTTTCTTCGTTTATATCACTATTTGGTATATCTTTCATATTGTTTAATATTATTTCAATATTATCTATATCATCTATAAACTTTTGATCTGCAAAACTGTCATATAATTCCTTTAAACTCCATTGTTTATCCATAATCTACTCCTTAATAATTTGCATAATATAAAATTTCAAATAGGATGTTTCTTCCATACTCCATAATATTGGATGATCCACATTTTGTTGTGTCATAGAAACTTGTTTTAAAATAACCCCTGCTTCATCAGCTGATTCTTTCAACATCTTTTCAAAATTATCTACTTCCATAAAACGTGAACAACTACATGTTACCAAATAACCACCATTGTTTAATAATTCCATGGCTTTTTTATTTATTCTCTTATATCCAAAATAAGCACTTTGAATTGTCTTTCTAGACTTTGTAAAAGCTGGTGGATCTAATACAATAATATCAAAATCACCAACATTTAATGTATCCAAATAATCAAAAACATCCGCTTTTGTAAAAGTAATTCTATCCTCCAAATGATTAAGTTTCGCATTTTCATAGCCTTGATTTAAAGCTGTTTGAGATACATCTACTGCTACTACTTCACCGGCTCCACCTTTAGCCGCATTTAAAGCAAAACCACCTGTATGACTAAAACAATCTAATACTTTCTTATCATGTGCCATTTTTCTAAGTAAATATCTATTAGCTTTTTGATCTAAGAAATAACCTGTTTTTTGCCCATTTTCAAAATCAACATGAAGTAAAATACCATTTTCATTAATAATTGTTTTTGTTGGTAAATTTGTATCTTTCCAAAAACCTTTATATAACTCTAATCCTTCTTTTAATCTTACTTGGATATCATTTCTCTCATAAATACCACGAATTTCCTGTTTATCTTCTTTTAATACCTCTATTAATAATTCATAAATCATATCTTTATGCTTATCTAAACCATAGGAACTTATTTGTGTTACTAATATATCATTATAGCGATCAACCGTTAATCCAGGTAATCGATCAGCCTCGCCAAAAATCAAACGACAATTAGAGATGTTTTGAATATCTAAAGTTTTACGATAATCATAAGCTTCTTGTATTCTTTTTTTAAAGAAAGATTGATCAATTAATTCCTTTTTATTCTTTGATAGAATACGAACATTAATATGAGATATCTTTGATAAAAATCCAGTCCCCATATATCTGCCTTTTTTCGTATATATATCAACAATTTCACCATTTTCTATAGAATCATGTATTTTGATAACATTATTATTAAAAAGCCACATTTGACCTTTATCCAACCATTTTTCTCCTTCTTTAGAAATAATAATTCTAGGGTAATTTCTCTCCATGATAATACCTCCAATCTTTCCCGATTATATCAAATAGTATCTATTTTATCAATGAACAATTATGTTCTCATTTCATTGTATTTTATCATATTATTATGTAAAATAATCATGGTGATAAAAATGATAAGAGAATTTCAAAAATTATTAAAAGAAAAACATATTGATTATTATATTGTACCTACTGATGATGATCATCAATCAGAAATGGTGGGAGATTATTATCAAGTACGCGCTTATTTAAGTGGTTTTGATGGTAGTGCAGGAACATTATTAGTTACTCCTAGTGGTGCTTATTTATGGACGGATGGTCGTTATTTTATTCAAGCAGCGAAGCAATTAGAAGATGGTATTACCTTAATGAAAATGCGTCAAAAAGGTGTGCCTACCATTCTAGAATTTTTAAGTGAACACGTTAAAAATGGTGATGTCATTGGTTTTGATGGACAAACGATGACTTATCAGTTTATCCATCAATTAGAGGATGAATTAGATGTTGACTTCGAAATTGAATGTAATGATTTAGCAAAAGATTTTTGGAAAGATAGACCTGAACGTTCACATGAAAAAGCTTATATTTATGATATAAAGTATCATGGTATGAGTGCCAAAGAAAAGATTGAAATTATTCAGGAATATATGAAGGAAAATGATTGTCAATCTCATATTATGACAACATTGGATGATATTGCCTGGACATTTAATTTAAGAGGTAATGATATACCTTGTTCTCCTACGGCTTTAGCTTTTGCCTTGATTACATTAGATAAATCTTATTTGTACTTGCAACAAGGAACTTATGACTTAGATTTAGTGAAAGCTTATCAACAAGAAAATATACTCATGAAAGATTATTTAGATATTTATAAAGATGCTGCAAATCTAAAAGGTAGAGTTCTATTAAGTACAAAGAATGTTAACTATGAACTAGTCAATCAAATTCAATGTCAAATAGTTGATGGTACAAATCCTTCACAAGCTTTTAAAGCTATTAAAAATGATGTAGAAATTAAAAATACCAAAAATGCACATATCAAAGATGGTATTGCTGTAACTAAATTTATGTATTGGTTAAAGAATAATTATGGAAAAATAGATATGAATGAAATATCTGTATCAGATAAGTTATTATCTTTTAGAGCACAACAGGATTTATTTGTAGAACCAAGTTTTACAACCATTTGTGCTTATCAAGAAAATGCTGCTTTAATGCATTATCATGCCACAAAAGAGAATCATACTGATATTCATGATGGATTATTGTTGATTGATAGTGGTGGACAATATCTAGATGGTACAACCGATATTACAAGAACATTTGTTTTAGGAAATATAACTGATAACCAAAAATATCATTTTACTAAAGTGTTACAAGGTTTTCTTGCTTTACAAAATGCTCATTTTTTATATGGTGCTACAGGTTTAAGCTTGGATATTCTAGCAAGATATCCAATGTGGGCTGATCATATTGATTATCAATGCGGAACTGGACATGGTGTTGGTCATTTTCTTAATGTTCATGAGGGTCCTCAAGGTATCCGACCAGTTGCCAGAGATAGTGAAAACACACCTCTAGAAGCTGGTATGGTGGTAACTGATGAGCCAGGTGTTTATTTAGAAGGAAATTATGGTATTCGTCATGAAAATGAATTACTTGTTGTAGAAGGTGTAGAAAATGAGTATGGTCAATTTATGCATTTCGAACCGTTGACATATGTTCCTATTGATTTAGATGGTATTAATACAGATTTACTATCAAATCAAGAAAAACTATGGTTGAATGATTATCATAAAGATGTTTACAATAGGATTTCTCCATATCTTAATGATGAAGAAAAAGATTGGTTAAAAGAATATACCAAAGAGATTTAAATGTTTTATCATAATTGACATATTGTCTTAGATTTGATAGAATATTTACAACAACTGAAATAAAAACGCAAAGGAGTTTTTCCTTGCTGAAGTGATGAATATATGGATGCTATTTTTTAGCATGCTCATATATTAAGCTTACGGCATGAAAGACTCCTTTTATATATATTTAGGAGTTGAAATCTGATGTCGTTTGCAAGAAAGGAAGGAAAACGTATGTCACAAAATCAAACAGTTTACAAAATTGTTATGCAAAATCGCAACTCTTATATGTGTGTTAAAGTAAACACTCAAATTTATGTATTTAAATATCGCTGGTATCCTACTTCACAAAAGGTCATTGAGAAGGTATCAAGAGATTTTATCTTAAATGACAAACAGAAAGAGTTTATCAAGAATTGTCATCACGAATTTTATGATGATATGAACAAACATATTAATTATCCTAAGCTTTATTCATGGATTGATACACACATGTAGATGATTAAAATACCAAGACAGTTATATTGTCTTGGTATTCTTTTTAATTGACATTTTGAATATTTATGATTAATATATTTCTTAGTCTTAGAGGGAGGTTATGTTCATGATATATTTGGATTATACAGCCAATTGTCCTACTGACAAAGATGTATTAGATACATATATAAATACGACAAACAATTATTATGCTAATCCTAACTCATTTCATGACTTAGGACTACAAGCGAATGAATTACTCAATAAAAATAGTTTAGAAATATTACAATTATTACATAAAGAAGATGCTGATATTATTTATACTTCTGGTGCTAGTGAATCAAATAATTTAGTCATCAAAGGAATAGCTGAACGATATAAAAGCAGAGGGAAACATATAATTATTGGAAGTTTTGAACATAATTCTATTACAGTACCTATTTCTAAGTTACAACAATTAGGTTATGAAGTTGATATCGTTCCTGTTGATAAAGATGGTATTGTTGATTTAGAAGAATTAGAATATCTCCTTAGAGATGATACAATATTAGTAAGTATATGTAGTGTTGATAGTGAATTAGGTATTCGTCAACCTATTGAAAAGATTGGTGAAATGCTTAAAGATCATTCTTGTTTCTTCCATAGCGATGCATCGCAGGCTATAGGGAAAACAGAAATAGATTTTAGTGATGTTGATTTAATCACTATGACACCACATAAGTTTTATGGTATTAATGGAAGTGGGGCATTGATAAAAAATAAAAATGTTGGTTTAGTTCCTATTATTGATGGTGGTAAGAGTACTACCGAATTTAGAAGCGGAACACCAGTCCTAGCCAATGTTACAGCTATGAAAAAAGCCTTGGAACTGGTAACAATGAACTATGAAAAAAGATATAACATCGTTAAAGAATATCATGATTATTTAATAAACTTTTTCACACAATATCCTGATATTCATATCAACAACACAAAATACTCTGTCCCTCATATCATCAACATATCTATTCCAAGTATCCCATCCATGACATTTGCCGATAAACTCAATCAAAAACAAATCTATATATCAACTAAAAATTCATGTTGTCCTACTGCTACACCATCCAAACTCGTCTATGCTTTAACGCATAGTAAACAATTAGCATCATCATCTTTAAGAATTAGCCTTTCTCATCTTACAACAAATGAAGAATTAAAAGTATTTACACAAACATTCGATCACATATATAAGGAATTAAAAAATGGAAAAATATAAAGAAATAGAAAGAAGTATTATTAAAACTTATCGTAAACAAATATGGAAACCTTTTATTAAAGCATTACAAAATTATGAATTGATTAATGAAAATGATAAAGTCATGGTTTGTATTAGTGGTGGTAAAGATTCATTTTTAATGGCTAAATGTATTCAAGAACTCCAAAGACATGGACAAGTTCATTTTGAAGCTCGATATGTAGTGATGGATCCTGGTTATAATCAATATAATTTAGATTATATTAAAGATAATGCAAAAATCATGAATGTCCCCATTGAAATCTTTGAAAGTCCCATATTTGATGTGGTGGAAAAATCAGATGGTAAGAGTCCTTGCTATCTATGTGCGAGAATGCGTAGAGGTTATTTATATGCGCATGCTAAAAAGTTGGGTTGTAATAAAATCGCATTGGGGCATCACTTTGATGATGTGATTGAAACAACATTATTATCGATGTTTTACGGTTCCGAAATTAAAACTATGATGCCAAAGCTTCATAGTGATAATTTCCCTGGATTAGAGTTAATTAGACCTCTATATATGGTTAAAGAATCAAACATTATTCATTGGCGAAATGCCAATGAATTGACTTTTATTAATTGTGCCTGTCGTATGAGTGAGGGTTGTTCTATTATTGATGATGGAACTTCTAAGCGTAAAGAAATTAAAGAACTCATTAAAAGAATGCGAAGAAACAATCCTGATATCGATCAACATATTTTTACAAGTATGCATAATGTTAATTTAGATTGTATTGTTGGATATAGAAAAGGAAAAGAAAAACACAGTTTTTTAGAGAATTATGATAAAGAAAACGAGATTTAATGTGAAGTGATTTTGTCAAGTAGACAATTTAAATAATTAAAATGATTTGCTATT
>JAJQEL010000070.1 GCA_021201655.1 Erysipelotrichaceae bacterium
AATAGCAAATCATTTTAATTATTTAAATTGTCTACTTGACAAAATCACTTCACATAATAAAATACATAAAGCTATAATACCACATTTATATGTTAAATTTAATGTATATACAGTTGATGATATTGTTAATTCATCTAAAAACCATACATAAACCGATCCTAAAATACCTAATAATATAATCAAAATCGTGACCAGATTTTGAATCATCCTAGGAGATAAAACTTTGGTGTTTTGTTTCACTAATGAAGGTATTACACAAACTAAAATTGCTCCTAAGGTAAAGCCAAAGAAAGGAAATCCAGTTGGCGTAACAATCAAACCAATCAAATCACTGCTTAACCCTATCAAAAAACAATAACTCGGGCTTAAAAAATATCCTGCTAACATTAACGGAATATATTCAAAACCAATCTTCAAACTTTCTGTTCCAAACAAAGGAATCATAATCGATAGCCTTTTACAAATAGCTGTCAATATAACAAATATAGCTGCCATCACTAATTTCATCACATTTCCTCTTTCAAAAGGATAAAAATGAAAAACATAAACACCTAATGCAATAATAATTATTGCGATAATAATCTGTTCCATAACATAATATGCTACGATACAGCAAATTTTTCCTGCTTCATCCTCGTTTCTAGTCCACAGGCGTTAATTCCGATATATAACCGTACATGCTTTGCTTATTGTAGGCTCCTCCTTTTTTATAATATGCTCGTATTGTAGCATAGTTACTATGAAAATGAAAGTTATTATAATTTTTTTAAAAAATTTCGATTAAAAAAAAGAAAAATTGAAATTTTACGCGTATATATAATAGTAGGGGGTATTTTATACTCTCTAAAATGTAAACAAATATTTTAATCAAGCAACTTATGTTGCTTTTTTATTTACAAAAATGGAGGATTATATGAAAAATGAAATTTTAATTGCAGTTAAAAAAGTATTATTAAATGGATACATAAAGTATTATATAAAGTATGATGACGATTTAAACAAAAAAGATTCTAAACTATTACATTCGGATTTGGGCAGTTTTAGAAAACAACTTATGAATCAGAATGTAGATATAGATGAAGATTATCGTAAAATGTTACAAGAACGTTTTTCACATGGTACAAAATTAGCAAAAAATATATATGTGAAATATGTTAATGATGATTCAATTGCATCGCTTGATTATCCAGGTGTTCCTTGTTATAATAATCATGACAAGAAGATTTATCTAAATGCTTCAATGGATTTAGCTAATCCCAGAGGTGCAGGAGCTAGCTGGTTTCATGAACACGGACATTTAATTGACAATGCCTTAGGTAATATCTCAGAAGATGATAAATTTAAAAAAATTTTGGAACTTGAAGCTTTCGAATATCGTATAAATTATGGAAAAAAACATAAAATAAAATCAATAGAAGAAATTGATAAAGCTATAAGTGATGAATTAAATGATATGCGTTTACATTCTGCTGTTTCGGATTTAATGGAAGGTCTTACTGATGGTAAAATTGTAAATGTGGGTTGGCACGGTTTAAATTATTGGAACAAAGATAAGTATGCAGTTACAAGAGAAGCTTTTGCTCATATGTATGAATGTCAATTTGATGATTTAAGAAATAAGGAAATGAAAAAATATTTCCCTAAATCCTTAAAATATTTTGAAAAAATGTTAAAAATAACGAAAGGAAGATGAATATGCAAAGAAAAAAAAGATTAAGCAAAGCTATATCTGATTTTGTTGATTTATTTGAATATTTTCCAAATTATCCTGATAATATTGATTTTGATCAAATAGAATTTGCTAAAGAATTAGAAAAATGTGTTGAGGATCATTTTGATTATACGATTGAAAAATATGGTACGATTCCAAAAGTATGGGCTTCTAGTAGACCAGAGATTATTTATGATTAATGATAATACAGTTGTATTATCATTTTTTGTATAAAAAAGAAATCCATAAAGGATTTCTTAAAACTTTAAATTTCTAGGTGTTCTTGGGAATGGTTCAACATCTCTAATATTTTGCATACCTGTTAAATACATTAAGAATCGATCAAAGCCTAAACCAAAGCCTGCATGTTTACAACCACCATATCTTCTTAAATCCATATACCATTGTAAACCTTCTTTTTGCATACCTTTTTCATCCATCATTTTTTCTAAAACATCATAACGTTCTTCTCTTTGACTACCCCCAACAAGTTCCCCAATACCTGGAACTAATAAGTCACAAGCAGCGACAGTCTTATTATCATCATTCAAACGCATATAGAATGCTTTGATTTCCTTTGGATAATCGGTTAAAAACACGGGACCGTTAACAATCTTCTCACAAATATAACGTTCATGTTCACTGTTAAGATCCATACCCCATTCTACTTTATTTTCAAACTTTTGATCAGCTTTTAATAAAAGATCAATAGCTTCACTATATGTCATACGTTTAAATTCACTATCTTTCACTTTAGTGATACGATTAATACAATCTTTATCAATCATTTGATTAAAGAAAGCCATTTCTTCAGGAGCATTTTCTAAAACATATTCAATACAATATTTCACCATATCTTCAATAAGATCCATATTATCTTCTAAATCCGCAAAAGCAATTTCAGGTTCAATCATCCAGAATTCACTTGCATGTCTAGAAGTATTCGAGTTTTCTGCTCTAAAAGCAGGACCAAATGTATACACATCTCTAAAAGCCATACAGAAGGCTTCAACATGTAATTGACCAGTTACCGTTAAATAAGCTTCTTTACCAAAGAAATCATCTTCAAAGTTGGTATTATCAATGGTTGTTGCTCTAAACATTTCTCCTGCCCCTTCACCATCATTGCTGGTAATAATTGGAGTATGGACATACACAAATCCTTGTGATTGGAAGAATTCATGGATAGCCATGGATAATACACTACGTAAACGATAGGTAGCATAAAAACTATTAGCACGTGGTCTTAAATGAGGAATTTCGCGTAAGTATTCAAATGAATGTCTTTTCTTCTGTAATGGATAGTCTTCATCACATAGACCTTCTATAGTAATTTGTGTTGCTTCTATTTCAAAAGGTTGTTTGGCATTTGGGGTTAATTTAAATTTGCCTAATACCTTAATTGCACTACCTGTTGAAATATGTTTTACTTCTTCTAAGTTATCTAAAGTTGTATATACAATTTGACAATTTTTAAAATATGTTCCATCATTTAAAGCTATAAAAGAAACCTTACCACTAGATCGATGGGTTCTAACCCAACCATCTAACTCAACATATTCCAATGCTTCCTTTTCTAAATCTTCACCAGAATAAACCATTTCATATAATTCTCTAATTGTCATAAATTCAAACATATCTAAACCTCCTATGATTCCTGAGCATTCATTTTTAATACCAATTCCTGAATAGCCACAACAACATCAACCGTTTGTACCACGACATCACTATTGACTATAAAATGGGTATGCGTAAAATCAACAATACCTTTTACCCCTAAAGCCATGAGTCTATCAACTGTTGGCTGAACATTTTCACTAATCGCCAAAATGGCAATTTTACAACCTTTCGGGAAAGTTTTTTCCAAATCATCAATATGAATCAATTTAACGCCAAATTGTTCCCCAACTTTATTTATATCCTGATCGTAGCCACATACAATTCTTCCCACAGTATACTGCCAACGATTATATTTTAAAATCGCACTGCCTAAATTACCAATACCTATTAAAACAATAGGTTCATCTAAATTCAAGCCTAAAACATTACTTAAAACATTGATAATTTCCTTGGTATCATAACCAACGCCTCTTCTTCCCAGAGTCTCCTTATCTGTTAAAAAGCCAAAATCTCTTCTAATTGTAGTATCTAAAATACCTGTTACTTCAGCTAATTCACTTGATAAAAAAGTTTCTTTTCCTTCATGTTGCATATTACGTAATGCTTTTAAATAAACAGGAAAACGATTCATAGTTGCATTTGATATTTTTTGATTTTTCTTTTCCATTCTACTCCCCCACACTTTCTTCTTCTAAATCATAACTAGGTTTCACACTTAAGTCAAGTGGTGAAAATTTAGAATTTTCATACATAATTCTTCCTGCTGAAGCCACCATAGCGGCATTATCAGTACAATAAGCCATTGGTGGAAATAATACCTTTATCGAACTTTTTTCCTGTAAGCTTTGACGCAAACCACTATTGGCACTAACACCACCTGCTACGAGTATTTCCTTGACATTATAATCCTTTGCGGCTTTAAGTGTTTTAGAAACCAACACTTCAATGGCTACTTCCTGAAATGAACAAGCTAAATCTTCAGCAATAATCTCTTCACCACGTTGATCGGCATTATGTTTTAAATTAATCACTGCCGATTTTAAACCACTAAAAGAAAAATTATAACTATCATCATTCATCGGTAAAGGTAGCTTATAGCTATGCTTTCCCTGACGAGCTAATTTATCGATAACAGGACCACCAGGATAAGGTAAATGTAAAACACGTCCAGCCTTATCATAAGCTTCCCCAATAGCATCATCTAGTGTTTCCCCAATCACTTCAAAAGAAAACTCATGCTTCATATAAACAAGTTCCGTATGGCCACCACTAACAACCAAACATAAACAAGGATACTCAATATCTTCAACCAATTCATTCGCATAAATATGTCCTGCAATATGATGCACTCCTATTAATGGCTTATGATAAGCAAGAGCTAAAGTCTTAGCAGCCTGCATGCCCACATGTAAACTACCCACTAATCCAGGCCCCTTAGTCACCGCAATCGCATCAACATCATGCAAATCAATATGGGCTTCATTAAGTGCTGTCTGTAGAACAGTGGACACGCATTCCACATGCATACGACTCGCTATTTCGGGAACAACCCCACCAAATAAACGATGCGTATCAATCTGACTCGCAACTATATTGCATAATAATTCTCTTTTATCTTTTAAAACAGCTATAGACATCTCATCACAGCTGGATTCAATGGCTAAAATAAGACTCATTGACCTTCCTCCAATCTCTTTACCATCAAATAAGCATCATCATGATTACGATAGTAATCTTTACGAATCGCTTCTATTTCAAAACCAAACTTCTGATATAACTGAATCGCAGGTGTATTAGCTACACGTACTTCTAAACTCATGGTTTGACAACCATGTAATAAACTTAAATCAATCATACTATGCATCATATAGGATGCATAACCTTGATGTTGATAAGCTTTATCAACGCCTATTGTGGTTATTTGGGATTGCTCATATATAAGCCACAAACCAACATAACCAATAATATGATGATCAATTTCTAAAACATAATTAAATGAAAAATCATTTTCATTGATTTCATATAAAAAATCGTCTTCATTCCAGCCATCAGGATAGAACAATTGATCTTCTAACTCCATAATACGTTTTAAATCATTGATTTCCATAAATCTTAAAGACATATTTTTTTAGCCTCAACATCTTTAATATAACAAGGCACCAACGCATCAACATGATCAATTGGCTCAACATCTAAAGCTAACTGATACATATTATCCGCTAAATCAACATCAACTATAGGATAATTAACGACTTGGGTTTCCCCCACAACAGTAAAATCCTGATAATCTTTCATAAATGTTGCAAAATCACTGATTGGCAGCAGTTGTTCATTTGTTTTTGGTTGACCACCTTCATAGGCACATATAAATATTTTCTTACTTCTCGCATCAATTACAGATACACATTTATTTTTTCCTGCATAAGCAGCCAAAGAAGAAATGGCTTTAATTTTAACAGGACTAATAACACTTAGGGTTTTCGCTATCGTCATAGCAACTCTGACACCTGTATAAGAGCCAGGACCTAAAGTAATAATCATTTCTTCAATATCTAATAATTCCTGATGATGCCTTTCTAATAAAGCAGATAAGGCCGGTATCGCATTTTCTGATTGACGTTTAGATCCCATTTCCTGAAGTTTTTCTAAACATTTATCATCATCATATATAGCAATCATAAGATATTGATTGGATGTATCCATCAACAATCTTTTCATAATCCCATCTCCTCTAATAAATTCTGATATTGCTTGCCTTTACCAATTAATTCAAGACATCGCGTTTGATCTTCATTTTTACTCATATGTATTTCTAATCTTTCCACTGGTAAAATATCTTCGATATATTTTGGCCATTCAATCACACAAACACCTTCATCTTCAAACATTTCCTCAAAGCCTAATTCCTGCTGCTGGCCTTCTAGGCGATAAGCATCAAAATGATATAAAGTTAGACGTCCATGATATACTTTTACAATCGTAAAAGTTGGTGAATTAATGACTTTTGTGATACCTAAACCTTGACCAATACCTTTCGTCAAAGTGGTTTTACCAACGCCTAATTCACCTTCTAAAGTTATCATCGCTTGGGGAAATAAATGTTTACCTAATGTTTTACCAAAATCTATCATTTCTTGTTCATTCATCAATTGTATCATAAGTGCCTCCTTGAACTTTGTTGATATTGGTTATACCAGTATTGGGCAAATCCTGGTCTAAAAGGCCCTGACATATCCATAGCCTGATCAATTAATAAATCAAGCTGTTCATGGATAATAGTATCAATATCTTTTCCATATTCCATTTTTTGCCTATTTTGAGCATATTCTTCTTCATCTAAGATACGATATTTATAATCAGGAAATACTTTTAAATCTAAATCATAATCTATGTATTTAATAGCTTCGCCATCATATAATGTTGGCGATGCCAAATTACAATAAAAATGAACACCATTTTTTCTAATCATACAAATCACATTATACCATTGCGATTTAGGAAAATACCAAATAGCTGGTTCTCTTGTAAACCATTTTCTCCCATCCGATTCCCTTACTAACGTTCGATTATTAATAACGATAAAATGTTGATTTGTTTCCTGTAAAACATGTCCTTTATCCCAACAACGATGAATACTCCCATCATGTTTATAACAATGTATAAGCACATCTTTACCCACCAATGATTGCATTAACTTCATACCTCTTTTCAATAACATGACTATTATACACAAGAAATTATCATTTTGAAAGTTATATACACAAATATTTAAGCTTGTTTAAACATTTTACAACATTTTTGGCTTTTTTGTTGTCCTATATCTTTGATAAATCTTTAATCCTAAATAGCCACAAATCATACCACAAATCATGCCACCAATAATATCAGTGGGATAATGCACATATAGATACATTCGTGAAAAAGCAATGAGAACAGCTAAAATAAATGAAGGTTTCCATAATGGATGTTTGACTAAATATAATACCGATACGACCGCAAATGATGCCGATGTATGTCCTGAAGGAAATGAATAATCCGTTGGAGCATTAATAATAAGTTCAATAGATGTATTAACACTAAAAGGTCTTTCTCTAGCTACTAGATTTTTTAATAATATATTACATAATAATACATCTAATAATAAAGCAATAGTAAGTATAATACCTATTTTTCTGGTTTTTGGATAAATCAATAATATCATTGTTAAAATAATCCAAGTGATGCCTGCACTACCTAAATGAGTAATAAAGATCATGATTTGATCTAATATATTATTTCTAATATTTTGAATAAGATTGAGAATTTGCATGTCCATTTTTTACACTTCCTTAATAATTTGTTAACAATTATCCTATATGATAACCATATTACTTAAATTTAAGTAAAAAATAAAGAAAAAATTAGTTATCATTACCTATTTTTCATTTTATGTTGTTGATTTTTACATAGAAATATGAAATAATACAAACCGATAGAAGATAAAATTTTATCGGGGTGAAAATATCTTCTATAAAAATCAAGCTATTCAGATAAGGGGGTTATTAAATGGATAAAGTTGATTTAAAACAATATGGTATTGAAACTCATGGAACAGTGCATCGTAATATTCCTGTGGGATCACTTGTCGAAAAAGCATTATTAAATGGTGAAGGTAGACTTTCCCGTGCAGGTGCTTTATGTATTAATACAGGTGAACGTACTGGTCGATCTCCTAATGATAAGTTTATTGTAGATACACCAGCTGTTCATGATAAGATTGCCTGGGGTAGTGTCAATAAGCCTACGACAAAAGAAGTATTTGATGCTGTTTATGCAGGTATTTGTAAGCACTTTGCAGATGAAGATTTATATGTATTTGATGGTTATGCAGGTGCTAATCCTGAATATTCATATGCATTTAGGATTGTTAATGAAAAGCCTAGTCAAAATTTATTTATTTCTAATTTATTGATTAAACCAACGCATCGTGAATTACAACATTTTGCCGAAGATTTTCTTATTTTAGTAGCACCAGACTATAAAGTAGATTATAAAACTTTAGGTTTAAATAGTGAAGCCGCTATATTAATTGATTTTGAAAGACATCTTGTATGTATTGCTGGTACAGGTTATTGTGGTGAAATTAAAAAGTGTGTATTCACAATTATGAATTATATGTTACCACAAAGAAATGTCTTCACAATGCATTGTTCTGCCAATGTTGGCGAAGATGGCAACACTGCTTTATTCTTTGGTTTATCTGGTACTGGTAAAACAACTTTATCAGCTGATCCTTCTAGAAAATTGATTGGTGATGATGAGCATGGATGGTCACGTACAACTGTCTTCAATTTTGAAGGTGGATGTTATGCAAAGTGTATAGGTTTATCTAGAGAAACTGAGCCAGAAATCTGGGACGCTGTTAGATTTGGTGCCGTTGCAGAAAATGTTCAATTATTTGAAGATTCAAGAATTATTGATTTTAATGATGATTCTATTACCGAAAATACTAGAGTTGGTTATCCTGTTGATTATATTGCCAATATTGACCCTAAGGGTGTCGCTCCTATTCCTAAGACAATTTTCTTCTTAGCAGCTGATGCTTTTGGCATATTACCACCAATTTCCAGACTATCATCAGATGCCGCTATTTATCACTTTGTATCAGGATATACAAGTAAATTAGCTGGTACTGAAGCAGGTATAACTGAACCTGAAGCAACGTTCTCTACATGTTTTGGTGAACCATTCTTACCATTGGATCCATTATTATATGCAAATATGTTTGAAAGACGTGTTGGTAAAGCTGGTGCGAATGTTTTCTTAGTTAATACTGGATGGGTCGGCGGCAGCTATGGTGTTGGTAAACGTATTCCATTGAGATATACAAGACGTATGATCAACGCTGCTATTAATGGTGAATTAGATTATGTTGCTTATGAAACAGATCCATACTTTAATTTAGATATTCCTAAATTCTGTCCAGATATTCCTAGTGAATTACTAGATCCTAAAACAACATGGACACATAAAGATCAATATGATGAAACAGCTAAGAAGTTAGTCAAGATGTTTGAAGAAAACTTCAAGAAATATGAAAACTTCCCAGATCGTGTTAAGAATGCTGGTCCTTATTTAGATTAAAAAACTCTGCTAAGCAGAGTTTTTTTAACGGATTTTTATCGCATTTTTAAGTCTTGGATAAACAACCATAAAGGCAATATAACATAATATCAATGTTGGTAAACAATAGACAATATTATAAGTAAAAGAATACACATACACATTCACGCCTTCTGGGGCATACATACCAAACAGCCATGCTCCTGAAGCAAAATGCGATAAGAATTTTAATATCATGGTAATAATAATACCCCAATAAATACTGGTATTCTTCATCTTGGTATTAGGAAATAAAGCAGCCAAACCAACAATAGACACCGGCACAAGATAATCCAATACTACTGACCAAGGTCCATAATAAACAGCCATACCTAAGGCAAATTGGATAATTGTGGCCATAAAACCAACTAATAAACCATAACCTGGTCCCATCAGATAACTTGATAAAATAACAGGCAATAAATCAATCGAAATGTTACCACCCTCTGGTTGTGATGGTACAAAGCTAAAAGCAAGCTGCAATACCACCTGCAAGGCAATAAACATAGCCATGTAAGACATTGTCTTAGCATTTAATTTGATTTCTAATTTTTTCATTTTCTCCTCCTTTATCGGAGCCACAAATAAAAAAGCTTTCCAGATAGGAAAGCAAAAAATCTATTTGCACTCTCTACGCTGGCATTATCCAGTTCAGATCATAAGGGATAAGATTTTCATCTTTCTCAGCATTAGCACCCCTGGCTCGCTATTATTATATACTATTTATTATATAAATCAAGTTTTTTTAAATATATTGTTTTTCCCATTAAAATTTTATTGATTTAATGATATAATATTTTCAAGGAGGAGATTTATACATGGCAAAAATTATTGCAGTTAATGCAGGCAGTTCTTCATTAAAGTTTCAATTATTTGAAATGAATGATGAATCTGTTATTACATCAGGTGTTGTTGAAAGAATTGGATTAGAAGATTCCGTATTTACAATTAAATATAATGGTGAAAAAGATAGTCGCACATTATCTATTCCAAATCATAGTGAAGCAGTTAAGATGCTTTTAGAAACTTTGTTAGAAAAGAAGATTGTTTCTTCATTAGATGAAATTAAAGGTGTAGGACATCGTGTTGTTCAAGGTGGTACCTATTTTAAGGAATCAGCTATCATTGATGATGATGTTATTGCAAAGATTGATGAATTAAAATCTTTAGCACCTTTACATAACCCTGCTAACTTAACTGGTTATTATGCTTTTAAAGAAGCTATTCCAGATGCTGGTGCTGTAGCCGTATTTGATACAGCTTTCCATCAAACACTTGAACCACGTTGTTATATTTATCCTATTCCATATAAGTACTATACAGATTATGGAATTAGAAAATATGGTGCTCATGGCACAAGTCATAAGTACGTATCACAACGTGTGATTGATTTATTAGGTAACCCTGAACATTCTAAGATTATTGTAGCTCATTTAGGTGCTGGTGGTTCTTTAACAGCTGTAAAAGATGGTAAATCTATTAATACATCTATGGGATTTACACCTTTAGCTGGTATTATGATGGGAACACGTAGTGGTGATATTGATGCTTCAGTTATTGATTATTTGATTAAAGAAGTTGGTTTAGATGGCAATGAAGTCATCAATATGCTTAATAAAGAATCTGGATTACTAGGTGTATCAGGTGTTTCTAGTGACTTTAGAGATGTTTGCGCGGCTGCTGATGAAGGTAATGAAAGAGCTAAGTTAGCAATTGATATTTTCTTTAGACGTGTTATTGCTTATATTGGACGTTATTTTATCGCCTTAGGTGGTTGTGATGCAATTGCATTTACTGCTGGTATTGGTGAAAATTCAGCTTTTGCAAGAAAAGAAATTATTGGTTTGATAGCTGATGCTTTGGATGTTGTTATTGATGATGAAGCAAATGAAAATGGTCAGGGTGAAAGATTAATTACGAAACCTGAATCAAAGATTAAAGTATTTGTTGTGCCAACTAACGAAGAACTCATGATTGCAAGAGATACAAAACGTTTATTAAACTTATAATATAAAGGGCTTTGCCCTTTTTTTATTGTAATAAAGTTTGTTTTATATAATGAATAATATCTTTTCTTGACGTAATCACCTGACATATGGGTTTACGTAAATCTATTCTTTGGATATCCACTGTACGCATATCTGATAAATGCAGCAAACAAAAAGTATTTTCATTATTCATTTTCACTTCAATAATTTTTTCATATTTTGATATTTTATCATCTTTCAAAGATGTACAAGGAATAACCAATAATTTATGACCCATATTTTTAACAATATAACACCAATGACCATCCATCATCTCTTTAGGAAATCCTCTGCCAATATTAAAATAAGCTAATTGATGCCCTTTTGGCTTTTTAGAAATATGATAATATGTATGATCACTATCACCATTCTTAACTAAATGACAATAAAAATATTCTAACTGACTTGTTTGATGTTTCAAGCTACAACAATACTTCTCCACATCATAATTCCCTGATTGTTCTAATTTTTCTAATGAATGATATATTTGTTTTAAATGATTTTCTATACTCATAATAAACCCTCCTATTATTTATATACGCGTAAAAAGAGTCATTTTTCTTTTTTTAAATGTAATTTTTAAAAAATGAAAACATTTATGACTATAGATAATGTATAATGATACCATTATTGATAAAGGATTTAACAATAAGCGCCAGGACTCTATGAGTTGACGAGGGCCAGATTTATCGAAAGATTCGGCGGATGATCTGGAGGTATGATGCTACCTAAACGATGAGCAAAACTAATAAGTGATTATTAAACAAATATCATCAGGCATAACTTCATCAATAATAAATACAATTGAATAATGGAGGTATGTTTTTATGTGTGGAATTACAGCATATTGTGGTAATGATTTAGCGCTACCATTTTTACTTCAGGGCTTAAATAAGCTAGAGTATCGTGGATATGATAGTGCTGGAGTAACATTGCTTGAAGATGATGGCTTAGTAACAGTAAAGTGTCGAGGCCGACTCAAGAATCTTGAAGAGAAACTAAGTGATTATACTTTGAAAGGACATATTGGTATTGGACATACACGTTGGGCAACGCATGGTGTTCCTTCTAATTTGAATTCTCATCCTCATAGTAATGATGATGAAACAATTTCTTTAGTGCATAATGGAATTATTGAAAATTATCGTGAATTGAAGGAAGAATTATTAGAAAAAGGTTATCATTTTCAATCAGAAACAGATAGTGAAGTCGTTGTTTTATTATTGGATTACTATTATGATGGTGATTTATTTGCCGCAACTAAAAAGGTATTAAGTCGTATTGAAGGTAGTTATGCTTTATGTATTGTTTCAACATTTGAACCTGATAAGATTATTGTAGCTAGAAAAGATAGTCCATTAGTTGTTGGAAAAGTTTCTAACGCCTATGTGGCTGCTAGTGATATTCCAGCTTTATTAGAATATACAAAGGATGTCTATTTCCTAAATGATTATGAAATGGCTGTTTTAGAGAAAGATAATATTCATTTCTATAGCCATGATGGCAAACCTATCGAAAAGGATATGAATACCATACCTTATGACATTGAAGCAGCCAAAAAAGACGGTTATGAACATTTCATGTTAAAAGAAATCTATGAACAACCACGTGTAATTAATGAAACCTTAAGAGGTAGAATTGTGAATGACAAGATTATATTAGATGAACTAAAGGATATCGATTTTAGTCAGTTTAATAAAGTTTATTATGTTGCTTGTGGAACAGCTTATCATGCATCTTTATGTGGATCCCAAGTACTTGAAAGAGTCACAAAGCTGCCAGTTATAGCCACAGTTGCCAGTGAATTTAGATATAATGATCCAATCGTCGATGAACATACTTTAGCAATTTTCGTTTCTCAATCAGGCGAAACCGCTGATACTTTAGCCGCTTTACGTTTAGCCAAAGCAAAAGGAGCAACAACCATTGCCATTGCTAATGTATTAGGTAGTACAATATCTAGAGATGCCCATTATGTTTTATATACATGTGCTGGCCCTGAAATAGCTGTTGCTTCTACTAAAGCTTATACAACACAATTGGTATTATTGATTTTATTAGCATATTATGTTGCACAGAAATTAAATATCGAAGTCAATTTACAGCTTATTCATGAATTGGATACGATTCCAGATTATGTTAATCAATTATTAGCTGATCATGATATTTATGCATCTTGGGCAAAAATGTTAGAAAACTTACATGATACGTATTTTATTGGACGTAGTTTAGATTATGCCAGCGTTTTAGAAGGCGCTTTAAAACTTAAAGAAGTGTCTTATGTCCACGCTGATGCTTATGTAGCTGGCGAATTAAAACATGGACCTATTGCGTTAATTGAACCAGGTTCTGTAGTAATTGCAGTTGCAACCCAACCTCATATTGCTGCAAAAACCATCAGCAATATTCAAGAAACAATTGCTAGAGGAGCTCGTGTTATCTTATTGACTACCGAAGGTCAAGAAGTCAAGAATGTTGAAAATACTTATTATTTACCTAAGGTATCACCTACTTTACAATCTATATTAGTAGCAATTCCATTACAGTTATTAGCTTATTATACAGCTTGTATTAAGGGCTGTGATGTTGATAAACCAAGAAATCTAGCAAAATCTGTTACCGTAGAATAAAGGAATGTCATTCCTTTATTCTTTATGGTTTTAACAGAATTAAAAAAACCAAAGAAGATATCGATTTATCCTGATATCAAATATCACAATCAGGATAATACGCTCAATAATTTCTCCAGTCTGTTATTTGATGGCGAAGATGCTTTAAAGATTGACGAATATGATCGCCCTTGGTTTAGAAATTATTTAAAAGATGATGAAGATTAGTTTATAGATACGCCTAGCGTATCTTTTTTATTTTAATGTTTTATTAAAAAAGATGTGCAATAACACATCTTATTCATTAATTAATGGAATATAACGTTCTAAGGCATCTTGCCATGAAGGCAAGCGTTTAAAACCATGTTTATCTAATTGCGTTTTATTCATTCGTGAATTAAATGGACGTTTAGCTTTAGCTGGAAAAGCATCTGATGATACAGGATTGACTTTGGCATTTATACCTGCAATACGATAGATTTCCTTAGTAAATTCATACCATGAACAATAACCTTCATTAGTAGCATGATAGATGCCATACTCCTTTGTTTGAATCATATCAACACAAAGTCTTGCTAAATCATAAGTGTATGTAGGTGAACCAATCTGATCGTCAACGACATTAACTTCGCCTCTTTCCTTGCCTAATCGTAACATCGTTTTGACAAAGTTCTTGCCGTTTATACCAAAGACCCAGGAAATACGAATAATAAAGTATTTTTGTAGTTTTTGAACTTCTAGTTCACCCTCATATTTTGTTAAGCCATAAACGTTTAATGGCTCAGCCTGCCCGTATTCATCCCAAGGGATATTTCCTTGGCCATTGAAAATATAATCGGTAGAAAAATACATCATTGGCAAGTCAAGTTTTTGGCATATCTTTACAATATTAGCAGTACCATCCTTATTAACTTGACGACATTTATCTATTTCATCTTCAGCTAAATCTACAGCTGTCCAGGCAGCACAATGAATCACAGCATCAACATTTGATGAAGTAATACATGTATCAACTGACGCAGCATCAGTAATATCCATTTCATCTATATCTACACCGATAGCTTCAATATTTTTTTCTTTTAAAGCTTCAACAATATCATAACCTAATTGTCCTTTAACACCTGTAACTAATATTCTCATTGATTGACTCTTCCTTTGTCTACATACATTTTTTGAAAATAGTTTTGATATTCACCAGACAAGATATTTTGCCACCATTCTTTATTATTCAAATACCATTCAATTGTTTGTTGAATACCTGTATCAAAATTATATTTTGGCTTCCATCCAAGTTCTGTCTCTAATTTGGTAGGATCAATAGCATAGCGTCTATCATGACCCTTTCTATCCGTTACAAACTGAATCAAACTTTCTGGTTTATTTAATGCTTTTAAGATTGTTTTAACAACTTCTAGATTTGTTCTTTCATTATGGCCGCCAACATTATAAACTTCCCCTACTCTGCCATTTCTAACAATGAGATCGATAGCTACACAATGATCATAAACATGAAGCCAATCGCGTACGTTCGCTCCATCACCATAAACAGGTAAAGACTCATCTGCCAAAGCTCTTGAAATCATTAATGGAATCAATTTTTCAGGAAAATGATAAGGCCCATAATTATTGCTACAACGGCTAATGGTTACAGGCATTCCATAAGTACGATGATAGGCTAAGACAAATAAATCTGCTGATGCTTTAGATGAACTATATGGACTTGATGTATGTAATGGCGTTGTTTCTGTAAAGAATAAATCAGGTCTATCTAATGGTAAATCACCATAGACTTCATCCGTAGAAACCTGATGATATCTTTTTATCCCATATTCATTACAAGCATCAAGTAATGTTGTTGTGCCCATAACATTTGTTCTTACAAAGCTTTCAGGATCTTCGATACTCCTATCAACATGGCTTTCAGCAGCAAAATTAATGACAATATCAAATTTCTCATTCTTAAACAAATTAAAAATAAATGCTCTATCAGCAATATCACCTTTAATAAACTTATAATTAGGCTTTCCTTCTACAGGTTTGCATGTCTCTAAATTTCCTGCATAAGTCAATAAATCCAAATTGACAATCATATCATCTGGATACTTATTCACCATATAATGTACAAAATTTCCCCCAATAAAACCAGCTCCACCAGTTACTAATATCTTCATTCCATACCTCCATAAACAAATTGATTATTGGCATCCTCTAAACTAGGTCCTGCTTTATCTTTCTCACTTAAAACAGGTTCAATCCCATTAAGTAAGCTCCCCCAATCAACATTCACTGTTGGATCATCATAACGTATACATCCTTCAGATTCCTTATTATAAACATTATCTACTTTATATCTAAACTCAACATTATCACTTAATGTTAAAAAACCATGAGCAAAACCTCTTGGAATATAAAATTGTCGATGATTTTCTTCACTCAACTTGGCAGATACCCACTGTCCATAAGTAGGGCTCCCTTTTCTAATATCTACTGCCACATCAATAACTTTACCTTTACTGCATGATACTAGCTTAGCTTGAGCATATGGTGGATTTTGCCAATGTAAGCCTCTTAATGTTCCTTTTTGGGCACTAAAAGACATATTATCCTGAACAAATGTACATGTAATACCACATTTTTCATATTGAGGTTTATTATATGTCTCCATAAAATAACCGCGATGATCACCAAAGACATCTGTTTCAATAATGTATACACCAGGAATTTTTGTTTCTATTGTTTTCATTAATCTAAATACTTCCCTTCTAAAACATCTTTTAAATACTTACCATATTGATTCTTACTATATAGTTCAATAGCTCTTTCTAAATCATCTTGAGTAATCCAATGATTAAGATAAGCTATCTCTTCTAAGCATGCAACTTTTCTATGAGAATGTGTTTCTATTGTTTTAACAAAGTTTGTTGCATCTACTAAAGATTCATGAGTCCCCGTATCCAGCCAAGTAAAACCTTGTCCAAGTAATGTAACTTCTAGATTTCCTTTTTCTAAATAAATACGATTTAAATCGGTAATCTCGTATTCTCCTCTCGCACTAGGTTTAATACTTTTAGCATATTCTACCACATTTTCATCATAAAAATATAAACCTGTAACTGCATAATTAGATTTTGGATGTTCTGGTTTTTCTTCAATCGAAATCGCTTTACCATCACTATTAAATTCAACAACTCCAAATCTTTCAGGATCATCTACATAATAACCAAAAACAGTTGCGCCCCATTTCTTATTAGCAGCTTCTTTTAAGCGTTTTGTTAACCCATGACCATGGAATATATTATCTCCTAAAATCATGGCACAGCTATCACCATCAATAAATTCTTCACCTAATATAAAAGCTTGAGCCAAACCATCAGGTGATGGTTGTACCTTATAAGATAAATGAATACCAAATCGGCGACCATCTTTTAATAATTCCTGAAAACGAGGTGTATCTTCAGGGGTTGATATAATTAAAATATCTTTAATGCCCGCATTCATTAAGATACTTAATGGATAATAAATCATAGGTTTATCATAAATAGGTAATAATTGTTTACTTGTGACTTGTGTTAATGGATATAATCTTGTACCACTACCACCTGCTAAAATAATGCCTTTCATTTGCATCCTCCTTAATTACATAAAAATATAAACCATGACGTAACGTCATGGTCAACAATTATTTTTCGCAAATAAGCAAACCTGCATCTTTTGTAATATACATTGGTTTTTTCATCTTTCTAGCTACATATTTTTCAAATCTAGGATAGTCTTTTAGGATATATTCACTTTGATTACCATGACATGATAAGATATATTGAATGATATCATGAACATTATCTACTAATAGATAATCATCATAATGTTCCATATCAACTTGATGAAAGAATGGTTTCAATATATCATAGCCATTCTCTAAGCCAAAAATATCATATAATGATACATTGGATAACGTAATCTTAGGATCATATTCTTTAACTAATTCGGTTATCTCTTTCATATGATTCATGCCATATGTACTTGCATATAGTTTCCCGTTCTTTTTTAATACCCTTTTAATTTCACTTAAAGTCTTCGATAAATCAGAAACATAGAATAAAACATGATTAGCAATCACAACATCAAATGTCTCATCACTACAGGGTATATTCATAGCATCAAAACATTGATAAGTGATATTAGGTATATGTGATAAATTCTTAAAAGCATCATTAAGCATCCCTAAAGACACATCTGATAAAACAATCTCCAGATTATTAAGATGATCTTCATTCAATGTCCATAACTTGCCATTGCCACAGCCAATCTCTAAAATCTTCATCCCTGCTTTTAAATCATATTGACTAAATAACCAATGAAACCATGACAAAGGATTTTGTGAATACTTTTCATGAAGATGAATACGAACATTAACATTATTAGAATTCTTATATTGTTCGACTAATTCTTTTTCCATAGAATCAAAATTAATACGATCCCATACTTCTTTCCAATCAATATTTTCATTATCACTAATATATTCTTTGGTTTTTTCTAAGGATTGTTTAATATTTTGCAGATTTTCTATTTTCTTATCAATCATTTGTTTTTGTAAATCTAATGATTCCTGTAAAGATAGATTATTATCATTAATAATTTGCGCAAATATATCATTTAATGAAAACCCCAAAGATTTTAAAGATAATATTTTTTGTAATTTAATAAAATCCTTATCCGTATATAAACGATAACCATTATCAGCTATCTTTGAGGGTTTTAATAAGCCGATTTGATCATAGTATCTTATCGTACGAATCGATAAATTGGCCATTTTCGCAAATTCTCCAGTTTTATAATATTTCATGTTATCACCAAAGTTATTATGACATTTTTTAATGGTTTAAGCAATTGATAATTGAGATATCGACTTTTTTACTTTCTGATATGTATGATTATGGTTTAACAAAAGTGATATTGAATATCTCAAAAAGGAAAATTTGATTGAATGGATTCAACAATATTATATATTAAGAGAATTTATAAAAGGTGGTATTGTAGTATCAAATATTTTAGGAATTGATACTAAAAGCACAAGAGATATTGACGCTACCATTAAATCTTCAATTTATTCTCCCGAAGAAGTAGATAAAATTATACAAGAAATTTGTAATACCGAGAATCATACTTTATTTTGTTATTCATTAATCAGTATAAAATCAGTTCAAAACAAAACTGGTATTCCTGAAGGATTTAAGATAATGCTTAAAGCTACATTAGATTGAGGAGAAACTAACACTCGAATGCGTGATTTATGTGATATTTATTATCTAATGACTTGCAATTCATCATTTTGATGAATATATTAAAAAGCAAAAGTATGATGATATAACACTAAATTTAGTGATTGAGACATTTAATACTATCAACGATATGGTTTCAAAATTGCTGTATTGATAAAATAATATCATCATATCATGTAATGAAGCAGCAAAATGTAACGTCTCCACGCCACAACAAATACGAGGAATCATTAAGATTCCTCGTTATTTTTATAAGTAATATTTTTGATAGTAATAGATACGCAATATATCAAACATTGTCATGATTTGATAGTTAAAGCTAATACCACCTATTTGTCCAGGTACTAATAAGACTTGATCAGCACCTACATCATTGTTATCTTTATAAGCTTCGTTTTGTGTTATTAAGATAATTTGTGAATCCTTCATACTTGCTGATTTTTCATCCATAAGATAATTATTTAAAGCTCTACCAGTAGCACTGATAAAGATAATAATATCATTCTTGCTGAATTCTATATTATCAATAGAATGATGATATTGAACAACATCTTTACCAAAGCTAATCATATCGGTTTGAAACTCCACGGCAATACTTAAAGGATACAAAGCTCCTATTAATATAATACGCTTCTTTTGGAATATATTATCAGTAATCACTTCTAATTGCTTAATAAGGGCTGGTTTATCATAACCATCATCTAATTTATCTAAGAAACTTTCAGCAGTCATACCTAACATTCTAGAACGAATTTGTTGAGCACGTACTAAGTAATCAGAAACAAGTTTCTGATTAAAATCATCATAATTATCATATCCTAAATGCTTGCAGAAGTCTAAGACTTCATCTTTTTTGAAACCTCCTTCAGACATAAATCTATTCAAATCATAATTTTCCATATCTACATAATGACTAACGATAAATAATCCAATACGAAACATATAATCATTTTGTAGATATCCATTTAAAAATTTTAATATTCTTGCTAACATTATATCCATACATTATTCCTCCAACACTATAAATACTATTATATACTATTTTTCAATAAAAATAGCATTTTTTTTGAATTTGAAAATATTTTTTCATTATTTCATGATTTCTTCTATCAATACTGGCTTATGAACATATTCATTGACGATTTCATAAGCATTATATATACTATCTTCTAACTCTTTTGATAAACCCGTATTGGTATATACTTTAAGTAAAACATCATTCTTATTGACAAAGTCGCCAATCTTCTTATTCAATACCAAACCAACACTATAATCAATACTATCCTCTTTAACCATTCTACCACCACCAAGTTTCATCGATACAATGCCTAAAGATAAAGCATTCAATGACTTAATATAACCTGTAGCATGACTTCTAATTGATATAACTTCCTTAGTCTTAGGGAATAATTCAGGATGCGTAATATACGCCTCGTCTCCGCCTTGTGCCTTAACCATTGCCTGTAGGCATCTTAAAGCTTTTTTAGAATCAATAGCATCTTGTAACATATTTCTAGCCATTGTTTCATTATCTGTTATATGAGCTTGCATAAGCATTTGACTACCCGCATTTAAACATAATTCAACAAGATCTTTAGGACCATGACCATTTAATGTATCAACGACTTCTTTTATTTCTAAGCTATTTCCTATAGCATTTCCTAAAGGTTCATTCATATTAGATATCAATGCACGTGTATCCTTATTCAATGAGCGACCTATATCAATCATTGTTTGGGCCAATACTTTAGCATCTTCCCTAGTCTTCATAAAAGCTCCTTCACCATATTTGACATCTAATAATATCGTATCGCTTCCAGAAGCCAGCTTCTTTGACATAATACTTGAAGCTATCAAAGGAATACAAGAAACAGTAGCAGTTACATCACGAAGAGCATAGAGTTTCTTATCAGCAGGAACAAGCTCTCCAGATTGACCTATAATCGCCAAATGACACTCATTCACCTGTTTAATAAAATTCTCCTTAGACGCATCAACATGCAATCCAGGAATAGATTCCAGCTTATCTAAAGTACCACCAGTATGTCCCAAACCTCTTCCACTCATTTTTGCAACCTTACAGCCACAAGCAGCCACCATAGGTCCTAGCACTAATGATGTCTTATCACCAACACCACCCGTACTATGCTTATCTACTTTAATACCTTCTATTTCACTTAGATCAATAATATCTCCACTATGAAGCATCTCATTTGTTAAAACAACCGTCTCATGCTTATTTAATCCCTGAAAACAAATAGCCATCAACATGGCACTCATCTGATAATCTGGTATTCTATTATGCGTATATCCATCAATCATAAAATGAATCTCATCATCTGATAATATAGCACCATCTCTCTTCTTTTGAATCAAATCAACCATATACATATATAATCCACTTCCTTACAACAATTATAACACACAAAAAAAGAAAAATCAGTGCAAAGCACTGATATTCGTATCTTATCTGAACCTTTTAATAAATTTTTATAGCTACGTTACTATCATTTTCATTAACATAAACTATTCAAACTTTGTATTTAATATAAACATATTATGTCCATTTAAATAATCTTTAACTAGCATCTTCTTTTTACCTTCAACTTGTAATTCAGTTATAAAATAGATACCATCTGCTGCTTTTACGCCAATCGCTGTTTTCGAAATAACAACAATAGTTCCATTTTCGATATTTTGATAACTATCATCGCTTTGGTAGTTTCCATCCCATATTTTAATGATCTTATCATTATAGGTTGAATAGGATCCTGGCCAAGGATTGGTGCCTCTAACTTTATTATAAACTTGTTTAGAGGTCATATTCCAATCTATTTTTTCATCTTCTCTTGTTAGATTATAAGCATAAGTAACTTTTGATTCATCTTGTGGAATACTATCATTAGAACCATCTAATATATAAGGTAAAGTCTTTCTAAGTAAGCTAGCACCTACAATACTTAAACGATCGTAGAGGACACCTACATTATCATGATCATAAATCGGCACAACTTCCTGTTTAATAATATTTCCAGCATCCATTTTCTCTGCCATATACATAATTGTCACACCAGTTAAGCGATCCCCATTAATGATACACCAATGCACAGGTGCACCACCACGATATTTAGGTAATAATGAAGCATGGACATTAATGCAGCCAAGTCTAGGATAATCAAGTAAAGCTTTAGGGATGATTTGCCCATAAGCCGCAGTAATAATCATATCAGGTCTTAAATCTAAGATAGCCTGATAATCATTTCTTATTTTATATGGTTGAATAATAGGTATATCATATTTTAAAGCTTCTTCTTTTACCTCACTCATAGTAAGTACTTTTTTACGTCCGACACGTTTATCAGGTTGAGTAACAACACCTACAATACCATAACCTTCTGTCATAAGCATTTTAAATACTTCCAGGGAAAAAGTAGATGTGCCCATAAATACTATTCTTTCTCGCATAGAAACCTCCTATTTTAAATCATACCAATTAGTTGCATAAGCACCATCAACTTTTAATGGTACATTCATCTTAAATGCATTTTCCATGGCAGATTTGATGATATTCATCATTTCTTCTAGTTCCTCAGCATACACATCAAAAATTAATTCATCATGAACTTGAATAATCATTTCTGATTTCAGATGTTTTTCTTTCATCAATTCATCTACTTTAATCATTGCCAGCTTTAATATATCCGCACCGCTACCTTGAATTGGTGAATTCATCGCAAAACGTTTGGCCTGTTCTCTAACGATATAATTCTTATCATTAATGGTTGATATATAACGTTTACGATTTAATACTGTAGAAACATAACCATCTCTTTTACAATCTTCTACCACTTGATTCATATATGTCTTAATCTCTGGATATTCTTCATAATATCTTCTTATAAACTCTTTAGCTTCATTTAAAGAAACGCCAATTTGTTTAGATAAGCGAAATTCACCCATACCATAAATAATTCCAAAATTAACAGCTTTCGCTTGTCTACGCATATTAGGCGTTACCTCTTCATCACTCACTTTAAATACTAAAGCAGCTGTATGCGTATGAATATCTTTATCTTCTAAGAAAGCTTTTTGCAATGATTTGACATTGGCTAAATGGGCTAATATACGTAGTTCTATTTGCGAATAATCAAATGTCACTAAATAATCATGACTAGGAATAAAAGCTTTACGTATAAGTTTTCCTTCTTCTTGTCTAACAGGAATATTTTGGAGATTTGGTTCAATAGATGATAATCGTCCTGTTTGCGTTAAGGCCTGATTGAAAATCGTATGGATTTTTCCATCAGGGAAGATTTGATCCTGTAGTCCTTTAACATAGGTAGAAGATAGTTTGGTCAGAAGGCGATATTGTTCTACTAATGGTACAATAGGATGTTTGTCTTCGATTTTTTCTAATATATCCGCAGATGTAGAATAGCCAGTCTTGGTTTTCTTGCCATTAGGTAAACCAAGTTTAACAAATAGGATGTCACCTAATTGTTTAGGCGATGCTATATTGAATTTTTCTCCTGCCAAAATATAAATATCTTCTTCTATTTCTTTGATTTGATGATCAAAAGTAACATCCAATTGTTGTAAAACAGTTTTATCAGCTTTGGCTCCTACATATTCCATTTTTGCGAGTATAAATGTTACTGGTATTTCAATGTTTTGATAAAGATCATATTGTTGTTCCTTTTTAAGCTTATCAGTAACAATGTCTTTTAGTTCATAAATAGCTTTGGCTTTAGAAACTGTATGTTTGGCAACTATCTCTAATTCAGGTATATGTTTTTTAGATAATTTACCAAAAACTTCTTCTTCATATTGTAATGATGTATAGCCATAGTAATCACATATGTATTTCATTTCATCTTTTAAGCTAGGATTTAAGATATAGGAAGCTAATTGTAAATCAAAAGATAAACCATTAATTTCTATGCCATTCCATTTAGCCGATAAGAGTTGTGCTTTAATATTATAGGTATATTTATGATAATTTTCATTTTTCATATAGTTTAAGAAGTTTTCATCCTTGATAGCATCTTCATAGCTTATATAATAAGCATGATGCTTATTATATATACCATAACCTAAAACAATAGATTTATGATAATTATTATCATAAATAGCTCCTAACATTGCAACATCTTCATTTATTTCAGGTAAGGTATGTACAATTTCATAAGATAATTCAATGACTTGTTGCGTTGGTGTTTCAATAGAAATACGTTTCAATAATGAATTCATATCATATTTGGTATAAAAAGCTTTTAGTTCTTCATAATCATAACCATGATATTCCACTTCTGCTAAATTGAATTCAATATCAATATCTCTTAATATTGTCGCAATCTGTTTAGACTGTAAACCTAAATCTATACCAGCTCTCACCTTTTCACCCATTTTGCCTTTGATTTCATACATATGTTCTTTAAGATTTTCAATGGTACCATATTGATGCAATAACTTAAGTGCGGTTTTTTCTCCTACGCCTTTAATGCCAGGAATATTATCTGCACTATCACCCATTAATCCTAAGAAATCCCTAATTTGATCAGGTTCTAAACCATATTTTTCAGCAATTGTAGAAGGTGTGTAAACATCAAGTTGACTCACACCCTTAACTGTCCTATAGACAGTTGTTTGTGATGAAACTAATTGGAATGCATCTTTATCACCTGTGAATATTGATACTAATAATCCATCTTCTTCACCTTTAGAAGATAATGTACCAATAATATCATCACCTTCAAAACCTTCTTTTTCAATATAATGAATATGATAAGCATCCAAAAATTCTCTCACCATACTAAATTGGCATTTTAACTCTTCTGGTGTTTCTTTCCTGGTCGCTTTATATTCCTCCATCATCTCATTTCTAAATGTTTTCTTACCATAATCAAAAGCAACTACTATATATTTAGGATTTCTTTCTAATATTCTACTAAGCATATTGGCAAAGCCAAAAACACCATTAGTTGGTATACCATCCTTATTCATCATTAAGTTTCCCATAGCTGCTGTTGCATAATAAGCTTTAAACAATAATGAATTGCCATCTATTAATATCAATTCTTCCATGTTTCTTTCACCTCAACCTTTTCTATAATCAACGATAACTTATTACGATTATCAACTCTTCCATTCACTAAACAAATACTTCCTCTTTTGAGCATCATGCCTAAGCTTTTATAACGTGATGCAAAAACTACACCATCTACACTACCTGTTTCATCATTACCTTCAATAAAACACATTTCGTTGCCTTTTTTATCTACAATATTTTTAACTCTAGTAACATTTATGACAACATTAACATATTTTCCTATATAAGAAGATAAATGGTTAATAGATACAATAGGTATAGATATTTGTTGCTTAATAAGCTCAATAGGATGCTTAGATAAATATAAACCTAATACTGCCTTTTCTCTTTCTAGTTTTTCATTATCATCATCCTTATATACTTTTAATATTGGTTTTTCATCAATACCCAGATTTTGCATAATATGAGCATATTCTTCTATAGTATCAAGATTCATACGCATCATTTTTCTTTTCATTCTAAACTCATCCATTGCTCCTGCATCAATCAATGCTTCAACCACTTTTTTAGAAACATGACTCTTGTCCATTCTCAACATAAAATCATAAATATCTTTAAATAAGCCTTTTTCTCTTTCTTTTTCAATATCCTTGTAAGCCCCATATCCAACATTTTTAATAGCTAATAAAGAATAACGAATATGACCATTTTCCACCATAAAACGATCATAGCTATGATTAACAGAAGGTGGCAAAATATCCACATGAGCATCTTTACATTCTTGAATGCAATGGAGCTTAGAGGTTTGTGAAGAGCCTTCATTAGATAATATGGAGGCAAAAAAGTATAAAGGATAATTGGCTTTTAAATAAGCTAATTCATAAGCAATATAGCCATAAGCGACACTATGAGATTTATTAAAGCCATAATCAGCAAATTTTTCAATAAGCTGAAATACTTCTATAGCTTTATCTTTTGTATATCCATTACTAAGACATCCATCAATAAAATCTTTTTTCATGGAAGCCATCAAATCACTTTCTTTTTTAGAAGTAGCTTTTCTTAAAATGTCGGCTTTTCCTAAAGAAAAGCCAGCCATTTTTTGCGCCACTTGCATCATTTGTTCCTGATAAACCATCACCCCATAAGTTGATTTTAATATAGGTTCTAATTCTTTTAATGGATAAGTCACTTTATCAGGATGATTTCTACCTTCTAAATATAAAGGTATATTTTTCATTGGTCCTGGTCGATATAAAGCATTGGCAGTGACAATATCTTCGAAACATGTTGGTTTCATTCTTTTTAATAGACTGCGCATACCTTCAGATTCTAATTGAAAGACACCAAAGGTACGAGCAGAGGCGATGAGTTCATAGGTTTTTGAATCATCTAATGGTATTTCATTTAAGTTAATGTTTTGATGGGTATTCGCTTTGATATCTTTAAGGATGTAATCAATCATTGTAAGATTCTTTAATCCTAAAAAATCCATTTTAAGAAGCCCTGCTTCTTCAATATAGTCTTTAGAATATTGAGACATAAGATTATTATTAGGGCCATAAACAAGTGGTACAACATCATTTAATGGCTCTTTTGAGATAATAACACCTGCGGCATGCATAGATATATTACGTGGTAAATATTCAATAATGCTACAAGCCCCAATAATCTTTTTTAAAGCTGGATTTCTATTGATATTAAGTTGAAATTGAGCTGAAGTTTGATAAACTTCACTAATGGATTTTTTATTTTTAGGTCCAGTTGGTACCATTTTTGTAATAATATTTAATGTTGCAAGTGGAACTCCCATAACTTTACCCATATCTCTAATGGCAATGCGTGGCCCATAAGTATTAAATGTCACAATTTGGGCAGCATGAGTGACGCCATATTTACCAATCACATATTGGATAACCTCATCTCTTCGATTATCCTGAAAATCAATATCTATATCTGGCATAGAAACACGTTCAGGATTCAAGAATCTTTCAAAGAATAAATCATATGCTATGGGATCAATATTCGTAATTCCTAAACAATAAGCCACCAAACTTCCACATGCACTTCCTCTACCAGGTCCTACTTGAATATGATTAACTTTTGCATAGCGAACATAATCCCAAACAATCAAGAAATAATCATCAAAACCCATTTCATGAATTATTTTTAATTCATATTTCAATCTATCAATATATTTTTGTGGTATTGATTTACCTTTAAAACGTTTCTTTATTCCTACTTTACATAAGCTAGTTAAATAACCATAAGCCGTTCCTTTTTCTAAAGGAAAGATAGGTAAATGATTTTGCTGCAAAGGTATTGTGGCTTTACAAAGATTGAGGACATATTGTGTATCTTTGATGATTTGTTTATCAAATAAGACATTCATTTCTTCTTTGGTTTTTAAATACTTTTCATTTGTTTGCACACTATAGTTTATATCTAATGTTGTCCCTTGCTTTGCGGCTTGCATAAGATCTATAGCAAAAGCATCCTGACTTCTAAGATATCTCACTTCATTGGAACAAATAACTTTAACTTTCATATAATTAGCCAAGGAAATAAGTCTGGTATTGAGTTGTTTTTGGTAAGACAAATGATGATTTTGTATCATGATATAATAGTTATCATGAAATAAGCTTTGAAAAAGCTTGATATAATGCAAGGCATCATCTTCTCTATTTTTACTAACTAGACTAGCAATAATATCATGAGAGCTAGATATGACTAATATATGTTGATACTTAGATAGATCATCTAAAGAAATACTTTTATCACTGCTTAAGTTAATATGACTACATATTTTCATAAGCTCAAAATATCCTTGATCATCAATAGCTAGTAAAATAAAAGAATAAATATCATCTTCAATATGGACACTTGCATCAAGACCAAATATTGGCTTAATCCCATATTTTAAACATTCTTTAGAAAACTCCAAGGTACCATACATATTATCTTTATCGGTTAATGCTAAAACATCAATATGCTTTTTAAGGGCATCTTGAATGAGATCTTTTATTAATATTGTACTATTTTGAAAACTGTAAGAACTATAGACTTGTAAATGACCAAACATATGATACCCTCCTTGTTTACCTATTATATCAAAATTCTTATTATTTTAAAAGACAATGAAAAGCAAACAACAAAAGCATAATTTCTAAATACAAACATAATACAACATATATTATTTCCAAAAAATAAAAACTACCCATACTTAATAACCATAGACGATATAAATATAACCCTATCACATAATAATGATATTGTGGCTGTATAACTTTAAAATAGGGTTGATCTATAATAATAATGATACTTAATACAACACTTATTAAATGGAATGGTATATACCATTTAAAACATATTAGTTGTAATATCATGCATAGTCCACAAAGCAATTGAAGTTTTTTTATTCTAAGTAACATCATAGAATCACCTATAATATTATATGAAAAGATTGTTGAATTATCTCAATAAAAAAAGAATTCAACTTTTATTGAATTCTTCTTTTATTAACTCTGTTTTAAAGCTTTCGCTAATTGGTCTGGACAAGATGTTGGTCTTGGACCACATTTAATGCCTTCTAACCTAGCAATAACTTCATCTTTATCCATACCTTCTACCAAGGCACTAACACCTTGTGTATTACCATGACAACCACCTATGAATTGGACATTTCTAACTTTATTTTGATCATCTATTTCAAAATTGATTTGTTTAGAACATGTTCCTCTTGTTTTATAACTAGCCATTTCATTCACTCCTATTCAATTCTATCTTTATTAATTATATAGACATTTTCATTATCATGCAAGCCACTTGACATTTTTATTTTACCATCTTCCAATAACCAGATAGCTTCCACATCATCCAATGATTCAATAAGTTCTAAGCCATCTTCGTATTCCATTAAAAATACTGCTGAACTGAGAAAATCTGCTAAACCACTATCGGTACAAACAATACTTACACTGCGAAAATAAACGGCTGGATATAAAGTATCTGGATCAATCAAATGATGATAACGAACACCATTAATATCTTCATAATAACGTTGATAATCCCCACTGGTGACAATGGATTCCCCTTGTACCACTAGTACCGCTTCATTTTCCTCGCTATCTGCATAATTGCCATCTTGGGGAGATTCAATACCAACACAAAACTTCTCCGCACATTCATCCAAATAAAAATCTCCTTCTCTAGTGATTTTTCTTGTTCCATAACTAGCAACATTTCCACCACCACTTAAAAGAAAATTATCCACACCTGCTTCAATCAAAGCTTGTTTTATAAGTTCAATTGCATAACCTTTCGCCGTTGCGCCAACATCTATAGATAGGTCAGCATCATCAATATAAATTGTACTATTTTCTTCATCAATAATAATACTATTAATATCACTGTGCTTGGCTGCTTCACTTAATTCTTCATCAGTTGGAACTTCCCCTACACCATCATTGGATTCTGCTTCTTCGCGATAGTCATGCCATATTTCAATAACTGATCCCATCGCAATATTGACTTTATTAGAGATGGTTTGATTTCTTTCAATAGATAGACTTATGAGATCTAATAATGCCTGATCAACTGTTACAGCTTCCTTGCCTGCGTTATCGTTGATTGTTTTAACATTATTAACATTATCGTAAGAGGAGTATTTATCAAAAAGTTTATCATAGTAATTCAATTGTTCATCAATAAGTTCACATTGCTCATCAAATTCATCCTGACTTTGGGCATAACTTAAATACTGCGTTACGGTATCAAACGGTCCAACAAAAGTCTTAGAATAAAGCTCATAACTATCTTTTTGACATCCTGTTAATATGAATAAACTTATAGCTATAATTGTCTTAATTATTTTCTTCACTTATATCACCTTTTCCATTATAACAAATATCAAAAGAAAACTCACGAAATATCGTGAGTTTATCATCTTACTGAACTTTAGAAACAGCCTCTAAAATAGAAGATAAGTTGATTGTACAAGAACTTGTTAAATCTTCAGTCGTTGCATAACCACTATCATCAACTTCTGTAGCAGTAATTTCATCAACTGTCTTACCTACGCAATATTCTTCAAATGCAGCAGCTTGTTCATACCATTCGCCACCACCATCAATATTACCTAAGCTAGCAGAATAATCTTTCATACCATAATCATCGCCACGTTCTAACTTAGTTTCTAATATTTCACCTTCGTTATCGATTTGTGCGATATCTAAGATTGCTGTAACAACTTTACTATCAGAATCTAAAGCAAATACAATCATAGTTGTATCTAATTCTTCATCATCATTAGACATTGTACGACCTAATACGATACTATCAGCTTCAGCTGCTTCAGCATTCTCGCATGCCTTCACAACAGCTTCAACGAAATCTGATACATGAATTGTACAAGAACTTGTTAAATCTTCAGTTGTTGCATAACCACTTTCATCCATTTCTGTTGCAGCAACTTCATCGCCAGTTTTACCGATACAATATTCTTCAAATGCAGCAGCTTGCTCATACCATTCGCCACCATCTTCAATATTGCCAAGGCTAGCTGAGTAATCCTTCATACCATAAGAATCACCACGTTCTTCTTTAGTTTCAGTGTACTCACTATCACTGCCAGGTGTTGATTGAGCTACATCTAAATCAATGTACTGAATAACGTCATCGCTATCAAGTCCTACGGCTACAAATGTTGTACTGATCTCTCCATCATCAACGCTACTTACAACACCTAAACCAACTTTAGCATAAGTAGCAGCTGTTGCAGAATCACTCTTACATCCTACAAGTGCTGTTGCGACAAGTGCAAATGCAGCTAATGTACTTAATAATTTTTTCATCATAATACTCCTTTCATTATTTACTTATAGTATATAACTTTTTTTCACAAAGTTCAATATCATCAAGTACGATTAGCGTTGACTAACAGTAATTATTTTATTGCTGTAATAATTATTTATTTGTTCAGTTTTGTCGTTATTCATAGTATAATATAGAAGAGGATGTGATAAATATGGATTTAGGCAATGCATTTAAAACACTGCAATTATTTAAGAAGAAAGAAGAGCTTAAAGAAATGTATACCCCTTGGGGTGAAAACATTGATGAAAATCATATTTTAGAAGAATATCCTAGACCACAGATGCGTCGTTATAATTATACTATGCTTAATGGTTTGTGGTCTTATGCCTTTAGTAAACATGCTGATTTACCCGAGCAATATGAAGGTGACATATTAGTACCTTTTTCTCCAGAGTCTTTATTATCCAAAGTCAAAAGGCAATTACAACCCCATGAATATTTATGGTATAAAAAAGAATTTGATATAGAATTTAAGGATAATAAAAGATTGATATTACATTTTGGAGCAGTTGATCAAATATGTGATATTTATATCAATAAAGAAAGAGTACTTCATCATATTGGTGGTTATTTACCTTTTGAGATAGATATAACAGATTATTTATTAGCACATAATGAATTAATCGTCAGTGTACAGGATTTTTCAGATAAGAGCTATCATGCTAAAGGAAAACAAAGGCTTAAGAATGGTGGTATGTATTATACTGCGCAAAGCGGTATTTGGCAGAGTGTGTGGTATGAATGGGTGGATAATATTTATATTAAGGATGTGCATATTGTTCCTGATTATGATCAAGATCAAATTAAAGTTTGTATCAATACCAATGCCCCGATGCATACGCAGGCAACTTTTCAAATAGATGATCAATCTCCTATTATACAGGATTTATCCTATGAAAATATCATACCAGTCATGCATAAGGTATCCTGGACACCTGATTATCCTTATCTTTATCATTTAAAAATTAATATTGAAAATGATGAGGTTATTTGTTATTTTGCCATGCGCTGTTTTACTATTGAAAAAGATGAACAGGATGTATTACGTATATGCTTGAATCATCATCCGATATTTTTACATGGTGTTTTAGATCAAGGTTATTATAGTGATGGATTATATACCGCTCCGAGTGATGAAGCGATGATTAATGATATTCAGCAAATGAAGGATTTAGGTTTTAATACAATTAGAAAACATTGCAAAATAGAACCACCAAGATGGTATTATCACTGTGACCATATGGGTATGATAGTCATGCAGGATATGGTTAATGGTGGCGAGCCTTATCATACTTGGTATGTCACTTATATGCCAACACTATTTAAACAGACCCAAGGTTTTTCTGATAAGCTTTCCTATCTTTTAGCTCGTGATAATGAAACTGGTAAACAAGAATTTGAACAGGAATGTTTGAATACAATTGATGCCTTATCTTATTTTCCTAGTATTGCCTGTTGGGTATTGTTCAATGAAGGATGGGGACAATTTGATACCAAACGTTTAACTGATATATTAAGGCAAAAGGATCCAACCAGACTGATTGATTCTACAAGCGGATGGTTTGATCAAGGTTGTGGTGATTTTAGAAGTGAACATCATTATTTTGAAGAACCGACTATACCTAATGATGAACGTGCTTATTTATTATCAGAATATGGTGGCTTTATTTTAAAGGTAGATGGTCATGTTAGCGTTGAAGCAAGTTATGGTTATCAAACATATGAAAATACTAAAGATTTACAGGAAGCTTTTAAAAATTATAAGGATAATATCCTTAAACCTCTTATTCCAAAAGGATTATGTGGAGCCATTTATACGCAATTAAGTGATATTGAAGAAGAAATTAATGGTATACTAACATATGATCGAAAAATAAATAAATTCAAATGAAAAAGGTCTATTTTTAGACCTTTAATCATCATTTCTTAAATCTTTCTCTTCATTAATATATCTTATTGTTTCATCTAGACCATGATCCGCTAAATAATGCAATAACTCTTCTAATACTTCTCTTGTTTTAGGATGCATAATATAACTATGCTTACCACTTTCATAATAATCTAAAGCATCTTTATCACTATAACTATCACCATTATAAATCATACTAGCTGCTACACGATCACAAAACATTTCTAAAATATAACGATTAGGCATCTTGGCAGCTGTAACGCCTTTACGAGTCATATCTACCCAAAATTCCCAATGATGCTTATTTCTGCCTTTATGATGCAACCAGGCTAAAGAATAGCCTTTTTCATCACGCTCAGCCGAATTGGGCGATCTCGTGCCCTGATAATATTTTGCTCCAGTATAAAATTCTGTCCATGAATATTTAGATAAATCATGGAGTAATCCTTGTTTATAGAGTTTCACTCGAAAACATAGTTGTCCAACTTTGATTTTATGTCTTGTTATAGTTATAAAATGTTGTATTGGTTTCATGATATCACCCGCTACTATTATAACGAAATTATCGTTTTTTTCAATTCAATGTATACTTTTTTCATTCATAATACTTTATTTTTTTTAAATCAGTGATATAATGAATTGAAATAGGAGGTGCATTCTATGCCTTTAAAGATTGATATTCAAACTAATATTAATGATCATGACTTAACAATTGAAAAATGTACTGAAATTATTACTATCCTACAAAAATGTTACAAAGACATGAGAAAAGAAACATATTCTCACTTTCTAAGTACAAAGTCACTAATGCATTCTTTAATCTTTGCATTAATACTTTATGTATTTTATCTATTAACAGAAGATATGTTTTTTGTGTATTTAATGCCTATCTCTATAGCATTATCTATGATTACTTCTATTATCAGTGCTGAATATATGACTAAAGTTACTCGTAAACAAATTCATAAACAAGTACAACACTATAAACAAAAACGTGATGCCCTTTTAAACAAACAAAAGTTTGAAGCATAAAGACTACAATCAAGTAGTCTTTTTATTATCACAATATCAATATAAAAAGTGAGAATGTTTAAAATCCACCTTCATTATATGCTCTTGCGATAAAGTATGATGGTTCATAATAAGCACTACCATTGTAGTTATCAATTGTTTCACAAATTTCATTATTATATACACGAATAATTCCTGATACATAATCTTCATCAGGCAATGCAGTATCAACAATTAATCTTGAATATACTTTTCCCATATCTAATTCAGATGGAATCTTATCACACAATTCTTTATCAACAATAGTAATATCAAAATCTCCTTCATTTAATTTATATTCATTAATCCAATCTTCTTCGACTTGTTCAGGATTTGAACTATGTAATACATTGGCGACACTTATTAAATGATACAGCTCATCATAACCAATCGCATTAACAACATATTTATTATGTTGATGAAGTTTTCTTGCTACTCGTTCAATCATATAACACACATAAAATAAATCATTTTCAACAATTTCTTCATCTTGAAAATACTTATTTATCATAGATTATCTAACCTCCAAATTTAATTCATCAATAGCCTCAACATAATCCAATGTTCTTACAATTATCTTACCTTTGCGATTATATAAAGTATATAAATTAATATTATCTTTTAAATCAGGGCAACATTTAAGTACTTTTTCTATAGTGTCTTTACTAATAGCGACAACTTTGGTCGTGGTAATTCACTTCATCATTTCTGTTACCTTCTAAATAATCATACAGAGCATCTAAAAGAATCGTTTTCCCACTGGCATTTCTACCAGTGATAATCAGATGCTTGTTAGAAGGTATATGAATATGCGATATATAACTATTCATGTTTACCTAACAATTCCTCTAATGTTTTTCTCACATTATGAGCAGCATCTTCTTGTATTTCAATAATTCTAGCACCTTGGTTTCTTGCCACTTGTCTTAAATCAACGGCAATGGATGTATACATTGAACATCCTATAACTATAAACACATCACCAGGCTGTAAATCATAACACATTGCATAAGCTTTAGAATAATTTGGTGCAGGATCACCGTATAATACTGGTTTATTATATAATGACCATGCTATATCCATTTCATCGTCATCTGGTAATCCACCATGTAACTCTAAAGCATCACTACCTGCTAGTTTATGTAAACCATCAATATTCATAGTAATAACTGGAATGTTATATTCTGCCAAAGCATAATGAGCATCATTAGGTTTAGCGCCATTCATATTCGCTTTTAATTGTTTAATAACTTCGTTATACTCTTCATGATGTTCTTCGGCATAACTTCTAAATAACTTTTCTCTAACGTCAGGACGTTCCATAAAAGTCGGAATATTACTTTGTTTACTTATTCCTGCTCCTGTAAATGCAATAATCTTCATATGTATCACTCTCCTATCTTTATTATAATACTTATAGCAAATCAATGCAAATTATAATTCTTATTAAAATATATCTTCTCTATTTCTCTAAATGGTTTTACTTCAGGCTGATTGATAACATGTTCACCAATCATTTTTTCCATCCAAACCATACTATACCATCGATTGAATTTATAACCACATTGATGAAATTGTCCTACTAATTGATAACCCATATGTTCATGAAAAGAAACACTATTTTTATTGGCATATTCATCTTCTTTATCAGGATAAGTTATACAGGCATTGATATTCGTTATGCCTTGTAATTTTAATAAATCTTCCATAGTTTCATATAGCTTTTTACCAATACCTTGTTTTTGATAATTGATATCAATATAGATTGTCATTTCTACTGACCAGTCATAAGCCGCTCTATTTTTAAAAGTATTAGCATAAGCATAACCAACAATTTTATTATTAATAGTAGTTACTATATAGGGATATTTATTGAGTATGGAAGTTATTCTATTTTGAAAATCTGCTAAAGTAGGCACATCATATTCAAATGTTATAGCGGTATTTAATACATAATAAGCATATATATCTAATAATGCATTAGCATCTTGAATAGTTGCTGTACGAATGTTCATATTCTCACCTCATTTATATAAAAAGCTCTCATTATGAGAGCTATTATTCACTCGATTCTGTCGTTGTATCACTTGTAGAATCACTACTCGAACTAGAACCATCACCTGAAGAACTGCTTGAATCAGTAGAAGTCGATGTGTCTGTTGACGTATCCGTCGATTCACTGCTTTGTGATTCTGTTGTTTCCTCAGTTGTTTCTTCGACCTTCTTAGTACCTTTTAAAACAACTTTTTCATGGGCTGCATAATAACTATAAGCTTCCTCAGTTTTAGAAACAAGTTCACCATTCTTGTAAACAGTACGATATGTCTGCACCTTAGCTCCATCACTACCTGAAGTTTCTACAACTTCTGTACCTTCTTCTAAAGTATCATCATTTTTATAAGTCACTTTTCTAGCCACAGTCGCTAATTTTTCATACGTGAATTCAACTGTTGTATTTTCTAAATCAGTGCCATAAATTTGCACTGTTAAATAATTACCACTATAAGTTGTTACAATCTTAATAGGATAATCTGTATCATTGGTAAACTTAAAATCTGGTCCACCCCATGAAACTGTTGCATCTTTACCTAATGGCACATAACTAGAAATATAGGTATGATTCGATCTTTCCACTACTTCAAGATTAGCCAGCACAACCGCATTATATAAAGTAGACGATGCCTGACAATTCCCACCACCAATCTCTTGTACAGTTTCACCATTTAAATAAGCAGCTGCATAACCAAAACCATTTGCTTCAGTACGCTCACCGACAGTATCATTAAATGAGAAAGTTTCTCCTGCTAATAAAATAACCTGACATTTTTCAGCCGCGAGCTTAACATTCGTTCTTCTTATTGAAGTACCACTTACATAGGTCGTATATTCACCTATAACTTCTCTAAATAAGTTTTCTTCTAAATCTTCAGCATCAATATCTGCCTCCAACACAGTTGCTTCAACACTAAATTCAGCGCCTTCTTTAGCTTTATTATAGGCACTTTGAGCAGTTTCTAAATCATAAGTTGCCCCATTTGTTTCAGGTACAATTTCATAGTTATAATCCTCATCTAACTTTAATGTCGCATTTTCTCCACCATTACTTAATTCTTCATATAATACTTCCATTTCATCATCATCTAAAGAACTTGTTACTAGATTCACTGTAATAGTTGAATTAAAACTATAAGTATTTAAAGCATTATGAGCCTGTTCCATGAGTTCATCCTGATCAGTTTTTTTACCAGAAGTTCCTTTTGTAAAGGTAACTTCATCATCACCAACACTATAAGTAGTTGCTACTTTCGTATCATAATCTAAGATATCTGTATCTTCAATAGCTGCTAATAAAACCTCATCATCAATATTGATAGGTGTATAATAATCATTACCAAATAAATAACGATAACCTTTCATCAAAAAATTACCACTTACTTTATCAGATATTTCTGCTACACTTTCACTTATATCAACAGTAACCATATCAGTTAAATCAACAACATATTCATTATCATCAATCGTATATGTTAAAACAACATTCTCACTATCCTCTTCATATTGGCTCGTCAAGGCTTCTATTGCCTCTTGCTGGCTCATATTACCTACTTTTAAACCATTAATAGTCGTATTCGCTAAGAAATCATTAGATCCTGCTAATAAACATAATATCAGATAAATAACCAATAATAATATTATCACAGCTATAGGAATAATATAAATATGTTTCTGTATATATAATTTTAAATTGTCCATATTCTCACCTAATCTTTCCTCCTACATAATATACCTTAAAATTTTTAAAAAACAAGTCCTTTCATTGAAAATTCAATCCTTTACATGATTTTCCCACAATTCAATGCAAAAATATTTTTAACAATTATTTAAAATTGTATTGATTAATGCAAAAAATTTTTCAATTTTAGTAAAATCCCTAAAAGACATAAGTTTTTATAGTAAAATAAGTTAGAGGTGAATATCATGGATGAATTTTTAAGAGATATAAACACATCTTTATTTAAAGAATGGATATTGGAACAAAAACAGGATTATTATCATTTATATTTAGATGAAAAAAATGATGATATGAAGTGATTTTGTCAAGTAGACAATTTAAATAATTAAAATGATTTGCTAT
>JAJQEL010000059.1 GCA_021201655.1 Erysipelotrichaceae bacterium
GTAACTGGGGCTTGCCCCATTGCAAGCTCCTGACTTCAGTCAGGAGTAGTTGACACAGACTTTCATCATACATCCCATACTTATGATCATGATTACCCAAAATAAGTATCTTCTTACCTTTTAATTTTTTAATAATACTATTGGCTTCATCATTTTTGATACGATAACACAAATTACCCAATATATAAATCGTATCATTATTCGTAACAAGATCATTCCAATTATGAATCATTGTCTTATTCATTTCATCACCAGTATCAAAAGGTCTTTGACACATATTAATAACAGATTGATGACCTAAGTGTAGATCACTCGTGAAATAAATCATTATTATCACTTCCTTTTATATTTTGTAAAGTTAAAATTTTATTAACCTTTTATTTTTAATAAATTCATATGCTCTTCATAAGCTTGCTCTAATAATTTAAAATCACAACTATTTCTTAACAGTTTTTCATTTGATTTACTAACAACACGTATATATGTATCTTTAGCATATTTTTGTATTGTTAATCTTTTACTTTTGCAATATCGATATTCTTTTTCTATAAAAATTCTTCTTTCATGCGTTTCAAAACATTCCTTAAAATTATATATATGAACACATTTATCTGGAACTGGTATCATATAATTAAATCTTAATGATCCAACGACTTTATCATGACCATGTTCTTGAATTTTTATAAGCAAATTTTCACGATATTTTTTTGAATATGATGATATAGGAACAAAATACTTTTTGCGTTCAACTTCTAAAACTGTTCCATACAAAAACTTATTGCGATTGGTGTAAACAACATTAGGAACAGTTGTAAATCCTCTATGTTTAATTTCATATTCCTTTAGAAAATTTATATAATCCTCATCAACAAAATAAAATGCTGTTTTCATAGATACCTCCAATTTAAGTAAAATGGACAGTATCAAATACTGCCCATTTTTACTGATTACTTTTTCGTTCGCCCTTAATGGTGGCGAAACACCAAGAATATCGTTCGCCTTTTATGGTGGCGAAACACCAAGAATATCGTTCGCCTTTTATGGTAGCGAAACACCAAGAATATCGTTCGCCTTTTATGGTAGCGAAACACCAATAAAACGTGTAATCTACGTTGTCCACAAATATAATATATTATATTTATAAAATTATCAAGAAAAATATTATTTCCAACAAAAATCATGATATTTTAATAAGATGTTTTAGTTGTTTAATTATTTAACTTTAGATATAATAAATCATATAAATATTGGAGGTTAATTATGAAAATATCAGATATACTAAAAACTAAAGCAACTATTTCTTTTGAAATATTTCCACCTAAAAATAAAAATGGCGATATTTCTTCTATATATCATACAATTGAAGAATTATCAAAATTGAATCCTGATTTTATCAGTGTGACTTATGGAGCAGGTGGTTCTAATAGAGATAAAACAATAGAGATAGCATCTACTATTAAAAATCAATATCATATTGAATCTGTAGCCCATTTAACATGCATTAATGCTACTGAAGAAAGTATTAATGATATATGTCAGCAGCTAAAAGATAATAATGTTGAAAATATTTTAGGTTTAAGAGGGGATTTTCCTAATGATCCTAGTTTTGATAAAGAGAAAATGGTATTTCATTATGCCAAAGAGTTAGATGAATTTATTATTGAAAATTTCCCTGGAGATTTTTGTATATCAGGAGCTTGTTATCCTGAGGTACATTATGAAGCAGATTGTTTTGAAGATGATTTAAAAGCTTTAAAACAAAAGGTTGATGCTGGAGCAGAATATTTAGTCACACAGGTTTTCTATGATAATAATTATTATTATAGATTAGTCAAGGAAGCTAGAAGAATGGGTATTACAGTTCCTATTTTAGCAGGTATTATGCCTGTCACTAATGCGAAATCATTATTAAAGTCTAGTAAGATGTGTGGTTCTTCTATTCCTTATAATTTATCGACAATGATTGAAAACTATTATCATTATCCAAAAGCTGTCAGAGAAATCGGTATTAATTATGCAACAGCACAAATTATTGATTTAATTACCAATGGCGTTGATGGTATACATATTTATACTATGAACAAACCCGAAATAGCGCAAAGCATTTTTGCAAGTATTCCAACAGTTTTAGAAAATTTAAATCATGATTAAACAACAAGCTTTAAAATATTTAGGTTATCATAATCAATTATTAGATGATGATTTTGATAAGTTATATGATATATGCGAACAAGAAGTGATTGAACAATCACATTTTAAACAAGTGCATCAAATATATACTTTAACAGATGATCTCATGATACAAGAATTGAATATTAGTCTTCTTTTTGATGATACTAAATATTATCTACAAGGCTGTCATCATGTTATGCTTATTGGCGCAACATTAGGTATAGGAGTAGAAAGAAGAATTAAATATACTTCTAAGATTGATATGAGTAAAGCTGTCATCATGGATGCTATTGCGAGTAGTTATTTAGAATACGCTTTGGATGAATATGAGAAAACACTTGATTTAAAAGATAGAACTTTTCGCTTTGCACCAGGATATGGAGATGTTCCTGTATCATTAAATAGAGAATTTTATAAGTATTTGAATATGTATAAATATTTAGGGGTTACATTAACTGAAAGTGGTTTGTTTGTTCCCCAAAAGACAATGCTTTGTTTTATTGGTATTGGTAAAGATCATAGGCATAAAGAATGTGGACATTGTATACGAAAGGATACATGTATACTTAGAAAGGATAATAAAAGATGTTGGATAGATTAAAGAAAGATTTGTTATTTTTTGATGGAGCAATGGGAACACAACTACAAAATGCTGGTTTGAAAGCTGGTGATATTCCTGAGGAACTCAATATTGATAATCCTGAATTGTTGGTTTCTATACATGAAAGATATCTTAATGCTGGAGCTGATTTTATTACAATTAATACTTTTGGATGTAATCCACTGAAAATGAAAGATTCGAAGTATGATTTTAAAGATATGATCAAAGCCGCTGTAGAACATGCCAAAGAAGCTCAAATAAGAACACATAGAGAACATGATAGTTATATTGTCTTAGATATTGGTCCTATTGGGACAATGCTTAAACCAATGGGCACATTAAGTTTTGATGAAGCTTATGAAATTATTAAATCACAAGTAATGGTTGTAAAAGATGAAGTAGATGTTGTTTTATTTGAAACTATGAGTGATTTATATGAAGTGAAAGCTGGTATATTAGCTGTGAAAGAGAATACAGATTTACCTGTATTTGTGACGATGACATTTCAAGATGACGGACGTACTTTAATGGGTGTTGATCCTTTAACTTTTGTGAATGTTGTAGAAGGATTAAACGTTGATGCTTTAGGTGTCAATTGTTCTTTAGGACCTGATGAATTAAGACCTATAGTTGAAGATATATTGTCATATGCCCATGTACCTGTGATAGTGCAACCTAATGCGGGTTTACCTGTTTTAAAAGATGGTGAAACATACTATGAAGTGACTCCTAATGAATTTACAGCTTCTATGCAACATTTGGTTGATTTAGGAGCAAGTATTGTTGGAGGATGTTGTGGAACATCACCAGAGTTTATACAATCTATGAAACAAGCATTACCTACAAAAGTGAAACCAAGAAATAATCCTTATCAAACCATGGTTTCTTCTCAAAATCAAACTGTTGTCTTTAATGGTCAGGTAGTTATTTGTGGTGAAAGATTAAATCCTACAGGTAAAAAGAAGATGAAATTGGCTTTAAAGGAAGAAAGATATGACGAATTGGTGAGAGAAGCGATTAAGCAAGATCAAGCTGGTGCTCATGTTTTGGATGTTAATGTTGGATTACCTGGTATTAATGAAGCCGAGGTTATGAAAAAAGTTGTACCAATGTTACAGGAAGTGGTGAATTTACCTTTACAGATTGATTCATCTGATCCTAAGGCTATTGAAGCAGCTTGTCGTTATTACAATGGTAAACCATTAATTAATTCTGTTAATGGTAAGGATGAGGTCATGGATGCGATATTTCCAATTGCTAAAAAATATGGTGGTGTTGTTATAGGTTTAACTTTAGAGAATGGTATTCCTTTAAAAGCTGAAGAAAGATTAGAAATAGCTAAAAAAATTATCAATAAAGCTAAGTCTTATGGTATTAGAAAAGAAGATATTATTATTGATTGTTTAACTTTAACTGCTTCAGCCCAACAAAAAGAAGTTATTGAAACCTTAAAAGCTTTGACTATGGTAAGAGAAATGGGTAATCATACCGTTTTAGGGGTATCTAATGTTTCATTTGGTTTGCCAAATAGATCATTACTTAACCGCACATTTCTAACTACAGCTTTATATGCAGGATTAGATCTACCAATCATGAATCCATTAGATGAACAAATGATGGGTGTTATTGATGCTTATAATGTTTTAACTTATCAAGATCAGGACAGCATCCAATATATTGAAAGGCATGCCAATGATGTTGTCTCTTCTAAAGTTCAAAAACAAGTACAAAACACTAAACAAGATACACAGGAAATGAATCTCTATTATATGATACTTAGAGGTTTAAAGGATGAGATTAAACAACAAACACAATTAGAGCTTAAAGATAAAGATGGCTTAACACTCATTAACGAAGTCATTGTTCCTGCTTTAAACCAAGTAGGCAAAGATTATGAAACAGGTAAAATCTTCTTGCCTCAACTCATTCAATCAGCTGAAAGTTCTAAATTAGCTTTTGAAGTGGTCCAAACAACATTTACTAATAGTTCTAATGAAAAGAAAGGACCAATATTAATTTGTACAGTTGAAGGCGATATTCATGATATTGGTAAAAATATAGTAACAGTTGTTTTAGAAAGCTATGGCTATGAAATGATTGATTTAGGTAAAGATGTTAAAGTTGAAGATGTTGTGAAAGCCTATCAAAAATATCAACCTAAAGCCATTGGCTTAAGTGCCTTAATGACAACTACCGTTGTCAATATGAAACGAACGATTGAAGCCTTACATGAAGCTAACTGCCAAGTTCCTATCTGGGTTGGTGGAGCTGTTCTTACGGAAGATATCGCTAAAGATATTGGAGCAGATTATTATACAGTTGATGCTATGGCATCAGTACATTTACTAAATAAGATTATTGATTAAGATGGGCCCTCCCATCTTTTTTTATATACAAAAAGCAAGTTTTCACTTGCTTTCAATCAATGCTTTAATGATTAATCCTAAACCAACCGATACTGTGCCAAACATCAATATAAAATCAATCAAACTTGTACTGGTAAACCAAATAGTAATATTCATTAATATAGATAATAATATACCAATTACTCCTAATACAATCAAAATATAAGGAATAAAAGATTCCAGTTTAATCACTTTCCAGGCAATACCAATCAACAATGGTATGAATATCAAACCACTAGAAACACGATGTCCACCTAAATAAAATCCCCAAAAAGTACGTACATTGAAGTGATTTTGTCAAGTAGACAATTTAAATAATTAAAATGATTTGCTATTC
>JAJQEL010000009.1 GCA_021201655.1 Erysipelotrichaceae bacterium
ACCCGAACAAAATATCATTACTTTTCGGGACCCGAACAAAATTTGGTTACCCAAAGAAAAACAGCAGTTGTAAAACTGCTGTTTTAAATTAGTCTAAATCTTGACCATTAGATTCAATACATTTCTTATACCAATAATAAGAATCTTTAGTAGAACGAGAGAAATCACCAGTACCATCATCATGTCTATCAACATAAACAAAACCATATCTCTTTGCTAATTGTCCAGTACCTGCAGAAACAATATCAATTGGTCCCCAAGTTGTATAGGCAATAAGATTAACGCCATCATCACAAGCTTCTCTCATAGCTTTAATATGAGATCTAAAGTAATCAATTCGATAATCATCATGAATAGAGCCATCTTCTTCAACTTTATCAAAAGCGCCAAAACCATTTTCCACAACCATTAATGGAAGTCCAGGATAACGAGAAGATAATTTCTTTAATGTATATTTTAATCCATCAGGATCAATCTGCCATCCCCAATCAGATGCTTTAACATATGGATTCTTAGCGCCACCAATAAGGTTACCACCAGTTGTTTCAACATCAGGATCAGTTGTCACACAGTTAGACATATAATAAGAGAATGTATACATATCAACTGTACCTTCTTTTAAGATAGCTTTATCTTCTTCAGTAATGAATGAATAATCAATACCATTCTTTCTAAAATAATTTAATGCAAATTCAGGATATTCACCTCTGACTTGAACATCACCACAGAAATCATTAAACATGCTATCTTTTTCCTGACAAGCCAACATATCTTTTGGATTACATGTATATGGATACCATGTAATATGACAAATCATGTTACCAATCATAAAATCAGGATTGATTTCATGTCCAGCTTTAACAGCTAAAGCTGAAGCTACAAATTCATTATGTAATGCTTCAAATCTCAATTGAGAATCATATTTAAACTTATCAAAAGTAATAGGTTCGGTCGCATTTAATAAATCACGATCAATCATACCTAAACCATATAAAGGTGCTGTATCTTCACCAATAGTAGCACAATTGATTTCATTAAATGTTAACCAATATTTAACCTTATCTTTATAACGTTTAAAACAAGTTGTTGCATACTTCACAAATAAATCAACCACTCTTCTATCTGTAAATCCATTATACTTAGTAACAATAGCCCATGGAATCTCATAATGACATAAAGTAATCAATGGTTCAATATTATACTTCTTACATTCGTCAAATACCTTATCATAAAATTCTAAACCAGCTTCATTTGGTTCTTCATCATCCCCATTAGGGAAAATTCTGGCCCAGTTAATAGATAAACGTAATGTACTAAATCCCATTCCTGCAAAAAGCTTAATATCTTCGGCATAATGATGATAAAAATCAATAGCATCATGAGATGGATAGAAAGCATCTTCTACAGTTTGTGGACAAAAAGTTCTAGGAGTATTAACATCTCCACCTAATAACATATCAGGAACTGATAAACCTTTACCATCTTCTAGATAAGCACCTTCACATTGGTTAGCCGCTAAAGCGCCTCCCCATAAAAAACCTTCTTTAAAACCCATTTTTATTTCCTCCTTTTTATATTTTAATTATACTGAAAATATCAACTAATTTCCATATTTTAAAGAAAAAAACCTAGCTTTACGATAAATTTACAAGAATTAAAACAAAATTTTATCAAATATGTTATAATGAACTACATAGTGGGGAGTAATTATGTTTATTATTTTTGGTTTATTAATTTTAATAATGCTTTTATCAGCTCATGTTAATAAAATAGGTCTCGACAAAGAATATTTGTCTATTGAAAATACACAAGCTATTAAAGGTATTTTTGTAATACTCATTTTTTTGAGCCATATTAGAACATATACAACTTTTGATAATACATTGGACTTAGCAGTGATTCGCTTTTTAGATCTTATTAGTCAATTAGTTGTGACCATGTTCTTGTTTTATTCTGGTTATGGCATTTATGAGTCAATAAAAACAAAAGCTCACTATATTCAAAACTTTCTTAAAGATAGAATAGGTTATGTTTTTATGAATTTAGTTTTAGGATTAAGTTTATATTTGATCTTGAATGTTTTCATTCAACGATCTTATTCTTTAGATCATATTTTATTATCTTTAGTAGGAATTAAAAGTATTGGCAATAGTAGCTGGTTTATGTTTGCTATATTGGTTTTATATATGTCTACCTATTTTTCTTTTGTTTAAAAAACCCATACAATCTATAATAAGTGTAACAATATTATCAATTATATATATTATAGTAATGACTCATTTTGATTATTCTCCAAGATATAATTGTACACATTTGTGTTTTAGTTTAGGTATGTGGTATTCATATTATCGTCATGATATTGAAATGTTTCTTCAAAGAAATATTTCTTATTATTTTAGTACAATAGTTACTGGCTTTTTGATGTTATTTTTTGCATATATAGTGGTGAAATATTTATCCATTTATCCTTATTTAAATATATTCTTATATAATATTATAGCTATGTTATTTTCATTATTTATTGTATTTTTGACTATGAAAGTGACGTTTCATAGTCAAATATTAGTACTCATTGGGAAACAATCTTTTTGGGTATATATTTTACAACGTCTACCAATGAATTTGTTTCTTTATCTACAAATAAATGAAATGTCTTATTTGTTTTTATTTTTGACAATATTTTGTCTAGTCATTTTAGTTGCAATCATAAGTCAGATCTCTTTATACTTAAAAAACAAGATTATTTTGAAATAGTATAATTAAAAGTAATAGTATTTTATAAAATAATTATTGTACTTTTTATTGTATTTGAATTACAATATTTTCAGAGAGGGGAAATGATTGTGGATTCATCAAAAAATGTTGATATGATACATGGACCATTACTAAAGAAAATGGTTATGTTTGCTTTGCCTTTGGCAGCGGGTAGTGTTTTACAACAATTGTTTAATATGTGTGATTCAGCCATTGTGGGGAATTTTGCGAGTTCAGAAGCTTTAGCAGCTGTAGGTGCTAATACCTCTGTAGTTTCGCTATTTGTCAATTTTTTTGTGGGTATTTCGGTAGGGACAAGTGCAGTTATAGCTAATTATTTTGGTAGCGGCAGAGAAAAAGATATTACGAAAGCTGTTCATACTTCTATTACATTAGCATTAATATGTGGACTGTTTTTAGCTATATTTGTTCAATTTATTGCTCAACCAATGTTACTATTAATGGGTACACCTAAAAATGTGATTGATTTAGCTGTTCTTTATTTAAGAATTTATGCTTTGGGTATGCCTTTTATTTTATTGTACAACTTTGGCTCAGCAGTCCTTAGAAGTTCAGGTGATTCACGAACGCCATTTATTGCATTAGTTATTGGTGGGGTTGTTAATGCAATACTTAATATGATTTTAGTTATTATTTTTCATTTAAGTGTAGAAGGAGTAGCGATTGCTACAGCTGTTTCTAATATTTTAGCATCAGGAATTGTATTGAATACACTTATGCATAGAGAAGAAGTCATTCGTTTTGATTATCATCGTTTAGCTATTCACAATGAAGAATTATTTAAAGTTTTAAGAATTGGGGTACCTGCAGGACTTCAAGCTGTTGTTTTTTCTTTATCAAATGTGGTTATTCAGTCAAGTATCAATAGTTTTGGTTCATCAGTGGTAGCAGGCAGTTCGGCGGCTGCTAATTTCGAGTTTATTAGTTATTGTATTGTCAATGGTTTCTCCCAAACAGCGACAACTTTTATAGGACAAAATTATGGTGCGAAAGAATATGGTCGATGTCGTAAGATTTGGAAGATTGCTTTAGCTTGTGGTATTGGCGCAACGATGGTTGTTGATTTGACTATAGTATTATTTAGATATCCATTAGTTCATCTTTTTACTCAAGATACAGCTGTTATTCCTTATGCTGCGCAAAGAGTATTACAAGTTATGAGCTTGCATTGGTTACTAGGTACATATGAAATTACAGGATCTACATTAAGAGGTTATGGTAATTCCATGGTTCCAGCACTATTATCAGTATTTGGCACATGTGTTGTAAGACTTGTATGGGTTTATTTTACAAATATGTATTATCATACTTTTACAGTATTACTTCTTGTATATCCAATATCATGGACAATTACGGGTATTTTAGTTATAGGTTATTATTTAATGGCAAGAAAAAAATTAGAGCTAGCTTAAAAAGATTGGAAATCCAATCTTTTATTTTTGCATATTCTGTAAACGTTTTCTAAAACACTTGAAAATGATAGATAATAGAGTAAAATAAACATGAATGTAATAGGGAGAAGTATATGGATATATTAAAGAAGAGATGGATTTATATTATTGCTGGATTTATTATTTTTTTGTTTATGAGTTGTTCATTAGCGTGGAGCGTTTTTGTTGTGCCGCTTGAAACATTGTTTAATTGGACTAGAGATCAAACATCGCTTGCTTTTACAATTAATATTTTGATGTTTGCAGTTGGTAGTGTTTTAACAGGTATTTTAAGTAAGAAGATTCCTTTTTCAATGTTACTGAAATTATCAGCTATACTTATGTGTGTGGGATTTTTGCTTTCAAGCTTGGTTGATTCCATTTTTCAATTGTATTTAACTTATGGTGTATTGGTTGGTGTAGGGATTGGATTAGGATATAATTGTGTTTTATCGGCTTGTCCGTTATGGTTACCGGAAAAGACAGGGACAGCAACAGGCATATTATTAATGGGTTATGCCTTAAGTACAGCTATATTTGGCCCAGTATTGAATACTTTGATTTCTTCAGTTGGTATTGTGAATAGGTTTAGAACATTAGCCATTGTTTGTGGTGCAGGTATTTTTGTAGGAAGTTTCTTTGTTCGTGTACCAAAACTAGAAGAATTGGAACAATTACCTCAAGTATCGAGAAATGCCAATAAGAAAACATACAATGTGATTACATCTGAAATGGTTAAAAAGCCTATATTTTGGGTTTATTTCACTATTGTTGTTTTATTTGGTGGTATGGGCTTGATCGTTATCAATCACTGTTCACCAATGTTAACAGAAGGTTTAGCAGTGAGTGCAACTCTTGCAGCATTAGTTGTAAGTGTGACTTCCATTTGTAATGGTGTATCACGTTTTGTATGGGGTATTGTATTTGATAAGATTGGTGTTAAAAGATGTTTGTTATTGGTGTCTATTTGTTTTATAGTGGCGTCGGTTGGATTGTTTATTTCGTTTACTGGTAATATTTCGTTTTTGTTTATCATAAGTGCTTGTGTAATGTATGTTTCTTATGGAGGTAATGCTATTACGTGTGCATCAGTTATTAGAGAATTGTTTGGGCATAGAACTTTTTCTTTAAATTATTCTGTATTATCATTAAATACAGTTATTATGA
>JAJQEL010000083.1 GCA_021201655.1 Erysipelotrichaceae bacterium
CGATTCACATTCATAAAACATCATTTGCATATCTGTGACATTTGAGGTATCAAAACCACTTAAATCCAAGCTTGTTAATGATTCACAATTTTCAAACATACCACACATATTTGTTGCGTTAGATGTATAGAAACAATCATTAAAATTAACAGACGTTAAATTAGTAAATTTAACAAATAAATATTTGCAAGATGGATTAGCATCTACGCCACCATCACCGACAATATATATGTTATACATATCAGCATTTTGAGTTGTAGGCTGGGCATATAACATAACACATCCATCATCATTTTCTGAAATATCATATGATTCAATATTATCATCTATTTCAAAAGGTAACGCATTCTCATTATCTAAAAATGTAACAGTTTTGACATCTTCAGGATCGATTAAAGTTCCAAATGCAGATTCATTGAGTTCACTCTCATTGGGATCAGCTTGCATAACATTTCCACTACTCGTGACAACTTTATCACCACTATCATCACTACTTGTTTCAGCTTCAGTAGTATCACTACTAGTATCATCATTGCTTGAATCACTTGAACTGTTCGAACATCCTACTAATGATATGCTTAATAATCCAACTAATAATAATTTAATCAATTTTTTCATTTTCTCATCTTCCTTATATATTTTCTTTTTCTCATTTTAGCATAAATATAAAAATTAAAAAATAAGGGTCATAGAATTGGACAAAGAAAACTAATAAACGAATAAAATATTACGAGTTTATCTAAAAACATAATAGGATTTACTATAAAATCTAATATGAAACATGCCATCTTCATCAGTTCTTAATATTGTCATTCCTTTTCTTTCTAAGCGTTCAATGACTTCATCAGTAGGATGACCATAAAGGTTATTTTTACCTACACCAATCATGGCAATACTAGGATGAATGACAGATAATAAAGTTGTCGATGTAGCAGTTGAACTGCCATGGTGGGATACTTTCAAAATATCTACATCTAATTCAGCTAGCTGATCAGCAATATCTTCTTCTACTGTTAAAGAAGCATCACCTGTAAACAAGACATTAAAAGCTGGTAACTCTACATACATCACCAATGATAAATCATTAGCATCTGTGTATACTTGGTCAGATTGAATCATAGAAACCTTCATACAACCTATTTCTCTATATGCTTCATAACTGTCAATAACACAATCAATTTGAAAGTTTTCTTGTAAAGATTCTAAAGCACCACAATGATCATAATCACTGTGAGAAATATAAACATAATCTAACTTATTAATACCTATAGATTTTAAATAAGGAATAATAACATTAACTGCCAAATCATAATTAACATTACCACCTGTGTCTACTAATATATTGCCTTGATTCATTGGTAAACGTATTAAAGTACAATCTCCCTGGCCAACATCTATCATGGTTATTTCACCATAGATTTTATATTGACTATATAAGCTAAAACTTAATATTAATGATAACAAGATACAAATATAACGATGAATAGGTTTTCTTAAGTCTTTGAGATAAAGTATATAAAAAAATATGATATAGAAAATAACAATAAAAGATAAATTAGGTTTAGCTAATATGAGAAATTGATTCATATCTGTCAATAATGTTAAAATACTTTGAAACATAATTACACAATAATGTAACAGATATTCACATATTGATAAAAATAATGAAGCAACACATAATATATAAAATATTTCAATGAATGGAGTTAAAAATGAACTAATGATAACTGTAATTAAGGGAATTTGAAAGTTCATATATAAAACTATTGGAATACTAGAGAGATATATTAATAATGAGGAATATTTAGTATTTTGAGTTAATAATACAATAAAATATATAAAGTAAGAAAAGATAAAGGTAATATTAAAAATAATATATGGATTATAATATAAAGAAATGATAATAAGAAAAGATAAAACATCCAATTGATTAAACCATTCTTTCAACAAATCATATAAAAACATGACAAAGAAAGCACGATATAATGATATATTGAAAGGAATAGAAAATATATATACTGCTAATAATAAATAAGATAATATTTTTGATAAGCGTTTTTGAAAAATAAAGCCAAAGAGTTGTGTTAATAAAGAAAATAGAATATGAACATGCATTCCAGATAAAGCAAATAGATGAACTAATGATAGTTGTGATAATGATGTATAGTCTTCATCAATGGTTGATGAACGTTGTCCTAAAAGAAATAATCTTTGATAATCATTGACATCCTGATTGGATGAAAAACGTGATTCAATGATGGTATATAGAGAAGTATGGGGTGTTTGTGATATAAGTGCAGTTAATTTTGCCTTATAAAATATTTTTAAGGAATAAAGATATGTTTTTTCATTAAAGGCATTATCATTTGAAGCATTGTTCATAGCATAATCTTCAACTTCACATTTTATTGTATCACCATAACTTAAATCTTCATCATGATAAAGTTTCACTGTGCCAAAATGACATTGTACATAACAATAATTTTCACTAACCTTAATCACTTTTCCTTCAATTGTAGAAGGCATTTCATTAATAAGCGGATTACTAAAATATAAACCAATACATAATAAAACAATAATCAATAAATGTAACATATTGAAACGATATAGAAGCCATAAACAATAAATAAACAGACCAATAAAAAAAATGGGATGTGCATACATTCCCATTACAAATAATAAACAACCTATTGCATAAAAAAATAGATGATAACTTATAAACATAAATTTTCCCTCAAATTCAAATAGGTCTTTTCACCTATTCCACTGATATTCATAATATCCTCCAAACATTCAAAAGGCGTTATTTCACGATAATCTATAATTTTTTGTGCTGTTTTCTCTCCTACACCACTTAATGTCATAAGTTCTTCTAAGGTTGCTGTATTCAATGATATGGCATTATCATTTTTTGGTGGTAAATAAATTCTTGATTCATCTTCTACAATATTATCTAAATTCAAGACATCTAAATTAGCATCATCACTCACCCCAACTTCTTCAACAAGCTCTCCAATCGTTAGTTCTCCTGCGAATTCATAATTTCCTGTTGTATTAAATTCACCTTCTAAAGTAACATAAGATATTTCAACTGTTTCTTCTACAATTTCTTCTGGTTTTTGATAATCATAAATAACTGAACATATAATCAATAATATCATACCGAATATTTGATATCTTTTTTTCATAAAAACCTCCAATAAAAAAGTGATTTTTCAATCACTCAAATTTAAAACTCTGTTGTCTAGGAATATGTAAATGCTGATAAGCTAAATCAGTAGCAATTCTCCCTCTTGGCGTACGTTTAATAAGGCCAATCTGAAGTAAATAAGGTTCATAAACATCTTCTAATGTCGTAGATTCTTCACCAATACTAGCTGCTAATGATTCCACCCCTACAGGACCTCCCTGAAAACGATTAATAATACCTAATAAGTATTTATGATCCACTTCATCTAATCCAAGATCATCTACCTGTAATCTATTTAAAGCTTCATTGGTACGTTCTTTACTAATAATTTCATCACCATTAAATTGGGCAAAATCTCTTACTCTTCGAAACAATCTATTAGCAATTCTAGGTGTACCACGTGATCTTTTGGCCAGTTCTTTAGCGGCATCATCATCCATATCCATATGATATACCTGGCTTGTACGATGAATAATACACTTTAATTCTTCTTCATTATAATATTCTAATTTAGAAACAATACCAAAACGATCTCTTAGTGGTGCTGATAAATCACCAGCACGAGTCGTAGCACCTACTAAAGTAAATGGTGGTAAATCAATACGAATAGAACGAGTAGAAGCATCTTTACCAATAACAACATCGACACAATAATCTTCCATAGCTGGATATAATATTTCTTCCACAACTTTATTAAGTCTATGTATTTCATCTATAAATAATACATCACCTGGATTCAATGAGGTTAGTATGGCTACTAAATCACCTGTTTTTTCAATACTTGGACCCGTTGTTGTTTTTAATTGTGTTCCCATTTCGTTAGCAATAATCATTGCCATAGTTGTTTTACCAAGTCCTGGTGGTCCATATAATAAGACATGATCCAAGCTTTCATCGCGCATTTTGGCTGCTCCTATGAAAACTCGCAAATTATTTTTTAAGTTTTCCTGACCAACATATTGATCCAATGATTGCGGACGTAATTGGCTTTCATCATCATCAAAATGCTGATTTAAATCCATGATATCTCTATCCATGTTTTCCTCCTACAATTTCACTAACAAGCTCAAAGCTTTCTTAACATAACCATTTGTATCTAAATCCTCATGGGATAACTTATTCATCACACGATCAACTTCCTGTTTTCGATAACCCAATGCAACCAGAACTTCAATAGCTTCATCAAATTCAGGTGATGTTAAAACACTCGAACTCACTGCAACATCCTTAAATTTACCTTGTAAATCTAAAACAATTTGTTGAGCAGCCTTTGGTCCAATACCAGGAATACGTTTTAAATAGGTAATATTTTTCGATTCAATGGCTGCAATAATAGCATCCACATCCCCTGTAGCTAAAATTCCAATAGCCGTTTTACAGCCAATACCCTTGACTAAAATAAGTTTTAAAAACAAGTCTTTTTCAGCCATGGTTTGAAAACCATACAATGTCATCCCATCTTCTCTTACTTGTGTATAAATGTAAACAATGAATTCTTTTCCTTTAGTAAATTGATAAGGATTAGATACATAAATCTGAAAACCAATACCATGATTATCGATAACAATATAATCTTTTCCTAAATCAACTATCATTCCTTTAATATAACTAAACATATCATGACTCCTAACAATTCTTAATCATTATAACATAGATTATTATGTAAAACAAAAAAATGAGAAAACATTTTTCTTTAACTCAAAAATCTAGTTCTTTGTGAAAATATTTCAAAGTAGAATATTGATATTTTCTGTCATATTCCTGTTGATTCAATATTCTTATGCCTTTCATATGATTGACATAATCATTTATGTATTTTTCTAATTTTTTATGAATAAGATCTTTATAAGCATAAAATTCATTAAATTCATCTGGATCAACCATCGAAGTTTGACCTATATAAATACTCTTATTAATAATGACAAATTTAGAAAAATCTAATCCAGATGCATTTCTTTTAGAATATTTAAATTTATAACAATTACTATGAAGCATTTCACTTCTAAATGGCACACATACATAACAATTATTTAAGTAATCTAATTCAAATAATACTATGTTATAATTTCTATTAACTTTCATTAATATTTCAGGATATAAAGAACGAGGATAATGAAGTGATTTTGTCAAGTAGACAATTTAAATAATTAAAATGATTTGCTAT
>JAJQEL010000023.1:0-4244 GCA_021201655.1 Erysipelotrichaceae bacterium
AACATTTCTTGAATTTGATTTGCTCAATGATTTTATACAAGTGTTTAAAACCCGGCTTCGAGAATGGCATCTATTTTTTCGGATTCTACAGGTTTATCTAAATATTTGCGTACACTACGACGTGTTTTTAAACTATCTAAAACAACATTTTCCAATTTAATCAACCTCCTGATTAAATTATATTCTGACTTTAATGTAATGTCAAATATTACATTTTAAATGCTCAATGTTTAATTGTTAACATAATTTCACATGAGTTTATTTAAAGTTTACATTATATTATTATACTAAACTTTAGGAGATGATAATTATGTTGCAGATAAAGAATATTCATAAGCAATATAAGACTGGGGACCTTGTTCAAAAAGCTTTGGATGGTGTAAGTTTAAATCTTAGGGATAATGAGTTTGTCGCTATACTAGGACCTAGTGGTTCTGGTAAGACAACTTTGTTGAATATTATTGGTGGATTGGATCGTTATGATACGGGTGATTTAATCATTAACGGTATTTCTACTAAGAAATATAAAGATAGAGATTGGGATTCTTATCGTAACCATACGATTGGGTTTGTTTTTCAAAGTTATAATTTGATTCCTCATCAAACTATTTTATCAAATGTTGAATTAGCCTTAACCATTTCTGGTGTTTCTAAAGCTGAAAGAAGGAAAAGAGCACAAGAAGCATTAGATAAAGTTGGTTTGGGGGATCAAGTGCATAAAAAGCCTAATCAGTTATCTGGTGGACAGATGCAAAGGGTAGCGATTGCTAGAGCATTAGTCAATGATCCAGATATTTTACTAGCTGATGAACCAACAGGTGCATTGGATAGTGATACGAGTGTTCAGGTTATGGATTTATTAAAGGAAGTTGCTAGTGATCGATTGGTTGTCATGGTTACACATAATCCTGAATTAGCTCAGGATTATGCTACTAGAATTGTTACTTTAAAAGATGGGAAGATTACAAGTGATAGTGATCCATATAAAATTGAACAATCATTGGTTAAACCCGTGCATAAAAATATGGGTAAGACAGGTATGTCGTTATTAACATCACTATCACTAAGTTTTAACAATTTGAATACTAAAAAAGCTCGAACGATTCTGACATCGTTTGCAGGTTCAATTGGTATTATAGGTATAGCTTTAATTTTATCTTTATCTACAGGTGTTAATGCATATATAGCTGATGTGGAAGAAGAAACCATGTCGGAATATCCTATATCCATAACAAGTACAGGTTTTGATATGACATCACTTGTTTCAGGGATGACTGGTACTGCCGAGAATGTTAGAAATGGTAGTTCAGAGGATGAAATTCAAGTTAATCCTATTATTTCCACTATGTTTTCAACGATCGGTTCTAATGATTTAATATCATTAAAAGAGTATATCGATAGTGGTGAAAGTGGGCTAGAAGACTATACCAAAGCTATCGAATATATTTATGATGTCACTCCGCAAATTTATAGTTCTGATACTTCTACTATTCATCAAGTTAATCCTGATAATTCATTTAGTGCTTTAGGTTTTTCTTCCACAAGTTCAAATAGTCTCATGTCTAGTATGATGAGTACAGAAGTCTTTGATCAAATGCCTGATAATACATCGTTATATGATGATCAATATGAGGTTGTTGCTGGTAGTTGGCCTACTAGCTATAATGAATGTGTAGTAGTTTTGTCAAGTGGTGGAACAATTAGTGATTTCCTGCTATATACATTAGGTCTAAGAGATTATAGTGAATTAGAGGCTATACTGGAACAATTCGCTAATGATGAAGAAGTAACTGTTAATACTACAAGCGGTACTTATACTTATGATGATATAATGGGTATTACCTTTAAGCTTATTAATGCTACAGATTATTATGAATATGATGAAGAATATAGTGTCTGGAAAGATAAATCAGATGATGAAGATTATATGAGAGATGTCATCGATAATGGTGAAGATATCACAATTGTTGGTATTGTTGAACCTATTGAAGGTTCTACAGCATCTATGTTAACCTCTGGTATTTATTATAAATCATCTTTGATTACCCATATTATTGATGAATCCATTAATAGTGAAATAGTACAGCAACAATTAGCTAATCCTGATATTAATGTATTTACAGGTACAAGCTTTGATGCAGAAGATGATGATTCTTTTGATTTTAGTTCTATGTTTTCTATTGATGAAGATGCTTTGTCTAGTGCCTTCCAATTTGATGAAAGTGCCTTAAGTATTGATTTAAGTGGTCTTAATAGTGTTATGACGCAAATGGATTTACCAGAATTAGAAATGAGTGATATTATATCGCAATTGGATTTTAGTATGTCGAGTGATGATATGACCGAATTAGTGAATGAACTTGTAGAAGGTTATGCAACATATGCTAGTGAAAGTGGTTCAGATATGAGTTCTTTAACGGACGATTTACAAAGTTATTTTACTTCATCTGAAGTCAACCAACAATTACAAGTGCTTATACAAAGTGCTATTAATGAAAATGTAGAATTAACCATTACTACTGAACAAATGGAAGGGATTCTTAATGAATTAATGGCAAGTTACAGCGAATACGCTGCTGAAAATGATTTATCAGATATCACAGATTACTCATCTTATATAACAGATTATTTGAATTCTGATACAGCAAGTACAATTATTACTAATTATTTAACTAATTGGATCACTTCAAGTGGGTTAGAAGAACAATTAACAGCGATTATGACAAACTACATGTCATCAGTGATGAGTTCTATGAGTACAGCATTACAAGAAGAACTCACATCATCACTTTCATCTTTGAGTTCTTCCATGGCTAATGCTATTAGTATTGATACGGATGCTTTTGCGAATGCTTTCCAAATTAATATGGATGAAGATGATATGACAGAATTATTGATAGCTCTTATGACTACTACGACTTCAACATATGAATCTAATTTATCTACTTTTGGCTATGCTGATTATGATTCGCCATCAAGAATAGATATTTATCCTATGGATTTTGAAAGCAAAGAAGAAGTAATTAATATTTTAGATGATTACAATGAAAGAATGGAAGCTAATGGTGATGAAGATAAAGTTATTTCTTATACAGATTTGGTTGGTACGCTTATGTCATCAGTTACTGATATTATTAATACATTAAGTTATGTATTAATGGCATTTGTGGCTATATCTTTAGTTGTATCATCTATAATGATAGGTGTTATTACGTATATTAGTGTATTAGAGAGAAAGAAAGAAATTGGTATATTACGTGCTATGGGAGCAAGTAAAAACAATATATCTCAAGTATTTAATGCTGAAACATTTATTATTGGTTTATTAGCAGGTGTTTTAGGTATAGTTATTTCATTATTATTATTAATTCCAGGTAACTATATTATTCATACTGTCGCGGGTAATACAAGTGTCAATGCCCAACTTCCTGTAATGGGCGGATTAGTATTGATTATACTAAGTACAGTTTTAACATTGATTGGTGGACTTATTCCATCAAGACAAGCTGCTCATGAAGATCCTGTAACAGCTTTAAGAACTGAATAACGATGAAACCGTAATTAAAAAAATTACGGTTTTTTAATTTTTTTGCAATAAAACTTTATGTTATTGCATTAAATTAATGAAAAGAGATAAAACTCTTGAAAAAATAAAAAAAACAAAATTAATGCAATAATTTAAAAACAAAAAGCATTAAATTAGTAAAGAGTGAAAAAAGATCGAGCTCAAATATCTTGCCACTCCCCAAAACGCAAAAACATTTTAGAGGAGGACAAAATCATGAAAAAATTAAAGGAAATGTTTGCAAAATTAAAATCAAATCGTTACTTTCAAATAGGAGCTATTGGATTAGCTGGAGTTATGCTAGTATCATTATTAACATTTGCACCTAAAGTAGAACAAGTTGAAGCAGACGCAGAAAATACAACGACAACAACGGATGTTATAGCAGTAGATGAAGCTAAAGATATCGCACTTAATGATGCTGATATTACAGACGCTACAATGAACGAAGTTCAATTAGATTATGATGATGGTGTACAAGTTTATGATGTAGAGTTTACTAAAGATGGTGTTAAATATGAATATGAAATCAATGCCCAAACAGGCGATATTGTTAAAAAAGAAACCAAAACAGTAGCAACTACAACAACAACTGATACAACGACAACTACTACTACAATCACTAAAGATGAAGCTAAAAAGATTGCTATGAATCATGCAGGTGTAACAAGCGTATCAA
>JAJQEL010000023.1:4344-30965 GCA_021201655.1 Erysipelotrichaceae bacterium
ACTACACAATCAAGACTGACACTGAAGATGGTGTAAAAGTATATGAATTAGAATTTACAAGTGGAAATTATGAATATGATTACACAATCAGAATAAGTGATGGAAAGATCTTAGACGTAGATAAAGAAAAAGTAAAAACAACTTCTTCATCAACTACAACTTCTTCATCATCAACTTCTACTACAACAAGTTCTTCTTCAACGACAACAACAACTACAATCACTAAAGCAGAAGCAAAAACAATTGCGATGAATCATGCAGGTGTAACAAGCGTATCAAACTACACAATCAAGACTGACACTGAAGATGGTGTAAAAGTATATGAATTAGAATTCACAAGCGGCAGCTATGAATATGAATATACAATCAGAATGAGCGATGGAAAAATCTTAGATGTAGATAAAGAATATGTAGGAACAGCAACAATTTCAGCAGAAACAGCCAAAGCAAAAGCATTCGCACATGCAGGTATCAGCGAAAGCCAGGCAACTAAAGTTGAAGTTGAATTAGATAAAGGTGTTTACGAAGTATCATTCAAATACAATGGTTATGAATATGAATATGAAATCAATGGTAGTGATGGATCAATCATTAGCTATGAAAAGGAAAAAGATTAAAAGGAGCATTCGCTCCTTTTTAAGTTTTATCTTTATTCCATTTTTCATCTAATAGTTTTAAATAGTCATACATTTCTTCTTTTTTTCTAGGTATAAATCTGGATACGAAGCTAGGTTTGTCTCTATATTTGATATAAATATAACCAAATATTGAAAAAAACAAATGCGCCAATAAAATTAACAATTAAATCTTCCATGGTATCAATAAGACCAATATCTAAATAGCCACCTAAGCCTAAATCTTCTCCATTAATTACAACACTAGTAATATCATTAATACTATATACAATATTACGATTAGTTGGATCCAAAGCAACACTATTAATGGTATAAATGATAGTATCTTTTTGCATATCATGTCCCATTATATTATCAACACTAAATTCAACAATTTCCCAGCATGCTCCAATTGTCATAGAAAAACAAAATGCTACAATAGCTACAAATAAAGGTGATAAATGGAAATGTAATCGATCATCATTGTTCATAATATCTACTAATGAAAATCCAATAGCAGCTGCTAAAAAACCATTCAAAGTATGAAGAACAGTATCCCAAAAAGAGTAAATAGTATAAAATGATTGAATTTCACCCAATATTTCAGCACAAAAAATAAATAATAATATAATAATCTCTAATGTGGTTGGTAATTCAATCTTAAATTGAACTTGGATAAAACTAGGAACAATTAATAAAATTAAAGTTAAAACACATAAAAAGACATTTTCAAAGTTTCGATTAAATATTTGTAATATCATTATGATAATAACCAATGTTCTAAGTAGTAAGTATACAGCTGCCGAAGCTTTATGCTCTCTTAATTCCATTTTAACAGCCTCATATGTTAATTTTGCCCTTTTCATAAGATCACTCATTTCTTTTTGGTAATCATATGATAAATTCAGAGTAATTTCAATAAGATTGTAAAAATTTCGTATTTATGATAAATATTAATTTACATCTTTATTCCACTTTTCATCTAATAATTTTAAATAATCTTTCATAGCTTCTTTCTTTCTTGGAATAAACCTAGTAATAAAACTAGGCTTATCTCTGTTTTTAACATAAAAATATCCAAATATTGAAAATGTGAATGCCCCAATGAAATTAACGATTAAATCATTCATTGTATCAATTAATCCAATATCTAAATAGCCACCTAAGCCTAAATCTTCTCCATTAATCATAACATTTGTAATATTATCAATACTATAAATGATATTACGATTAGTAGGATCCAAAGCCACACTATTAATACTATGAATAATTGTATCTTTTTGAGCATCTAATCCTAAGAAGGTATCAGCAAAATATTCCATAATTTCCCATACGGCACCAATTGTCATGGAAAAGCAGAAAGCAACTATAGCCATAAAAAGAGGAGATAAATGAAATTGCAAACGATCATCATTATTCATAATATCTACTAAAGAGAATCCTATAGCAGCTGCTAAAAATCCATTTAAGGTATGAAGGACCGTATCCCACATAGGAAATATTGTATAAAAAGATTGGATTTCGCCTAGTATTTCAGCACAAAAAATGAATATTAATATAATAACTTCTAAGGTTGTAGGTAACTCTATTTTAAATCGTACTTGTATAAAACTTGGAACAATAAATAGTATAAGTACTAATATACATAAAAAAGCATTTTCATAATTTTGATTTAATATTTGTAATATCATAATAATTAGTACTAAAGCTCTAAGTATAAGATATACAGCAGCTGATGCTTTGTGTTCCATTAATTCCATTTTAATAGCTTCATACATTAATTTGATTCTTTTCATAATATCCCTCATTTCTATTTTTATCATATGTGAAAACAAAATGAAAAACAATTAAATTGACAAGAAATGAACACTTCACTAAAATTGTATTTGAGGTGATGTACATGAAAATAGTATGTTATGGGGATTCTAATACTTATGGTATGAATCCAAAAAATGGAGATCGTTATAATGATAATATAAGATGGACAAAAGTATTACAAAATATACTAGGAAATGATTATGAAATTATAGAGGAAGGGAAAAATGGTCGTACGACCATTTATGATGACGAAAAACCAAATCGTAATGGTATGAAAGACCTTGTTCCTTGTCTAAACAAACATCAACCTATTGATATGGTTATATTGATGCTAGGTACAAATGATCTAAAAACACGTTTTCATGCAAGTAGTCAAGATATTGCAAATAATGTAGGACAACTTATTGATATTATCCAAAATAATACAGGTACAAAAATTATTTTAGTATCACCAATGGAAGTAACAGAAGGTATAGATAAAGGACCATTTGGTGATTCTTTTGATGATAGTGCCGTTAGACGTTCAAAAGAAATTTCTAAACATTATAGGAAGATTGCTAAAGAAAAGGACTGTATTTTTGTCGATGCAGCAAAGTGTTCTAAACCTTCAGATATTGATCATCTGCATATGACATCAGATGCTCATCAGAATCTTGCTAATGAATTAGTGAAAGTGATTGTTTCGTTATAGTTTTCACAACTTATCCATAACTTTACTTTATAATAATGATGAGGTGAGATACTATGAAGAAATATCTTAAACTTTTAACATTTAGTTTAATTCCAATAATATCTGTCATCATTTATCATTATGGATATCAATACAGAGAATCTTATGAAGCTTTATCAAATCCTTATTATTCATTTGAATTAGCACTTTTATGTATGTATGCATATCATGCATTGGCAGGGTTGCTTATGGGTTTGTATTTAAAACAAGATTTTGATAAAAAGATATCAATGATTATAAACATTATTTATATTATTTTGTTTATCTTGGTATTGTTATATGGTTTAGGTCTTTTTATTATTCCATATCGTTTATATACATTGTTTGGATATGCTCAGAATTTAACAGCTGTATGGATTGGTGTATTTATATGTAAAATAATAATGATATTAATGGGCGATTTTTTGAAAAAGATTAATGGGACTATCATGTTTATTGTAAGTATTGTGTTGCCTATTTTGACAGTAATTGCTTATGATCGTCTTAGATTTCTTGTGAGTAAGTTTGATTATGAAGCATTGACAATGATTGATGATATGTGTGTAAGTTATGGTATTTATATTATATTTGGAATAATTATAGGATTATATTTAAGTACATCTTATCATAATAAGAAACTTCAACTGATTATAAATATCATATATGCACTATTTTTTATAGCAAGTAAATTGAATTTATATAATATTATGATATTTCCAACGTTTGTTTATCAATTGGCTTATATGTCATTTGAATTTGTAACCTTATGGATTGGGGTATTCATATGTAAAATAATATTTATAGTGAAGGATGGTTTATATGAAAAAAGCTTATAATATTTGTTTTATAGTTATCGTATTGATCGTAGTGTTGTTTGGAGGATATCAATTAACTCATCAATCAGATATGAATGTCTTTGTTGATAGGGTTTATGAAGAGGATGATTGTGTGGTATTGGTATTAAATACAACATCTAGTGGTGTTAATTTTGATTCATATGAATTAAAAGAAGTGTCGAATGGTGAATACACATTGGAAGTGACAACAGTTTTGTCTGGATTAGGAGGAGAAAGCTGGTCCCAAGCTATTGTTGTTCAAGAGGCAAACAGTGTTATATTAACAGATGGTACCATTCTTTACACAAAATAAAAAGGACTACTCAGTAGCCCTAATCAAATGTGACATATTCATTTTTAAGTGGAGGGACAACGTTTAGTTCATCCACTTTTAATATACAAAAATCTCCATTAATTTCAGGATCATAATCTAAGTAAATCTTACCTTTAACCTTGATCCATTCATTAGGAACAAGCTTTTCACCTAAAGGATGTTCACAAACCATACCTACTAAAGAAGTATCCTGTTCACAACAAACCATAGCCATACGTCCCATCACAAAACAATTATCCAATTGTTTATCCAAACCTATAAACTTACCTTTTAGGGTAACTGTTTTGCCTTCATATCTTTCAGGATGATCCATTGTATCCATACAGAACAAACCAAAATCATGATCTAAAATATCTAATTCATCAGCATTAATATCAAATGGTAATTCGTCATCACCTAATGTATTAATAGAACCATCTTCCATTTCATAAATAATCTGACATTGAGAATTAATTGCTTTAATATTATTACGTAAGAATGATTTCTTTGTATCTTCACTAATACGATTAAATATCAATAAATCAGTATGTAAAACATGTTGATATAATAATGAACGCATATTTTGAATATAAAGATTAAATGTTTGTGCATTAATTGTTGTAAGTACTTGTACAACTTCCCAATTAGCAGGGAACTTCATAGTTAAAAAATCATCCACATTATACATACCATTATATTCAACTAATACTTGGGTAGGCTGATATTTATCATCCAATGACTCTAAATATTCAGTTGTCATTTCTAATGGGCTATCAACATAAGCCAAATCACATTCCATAGCTTCAAAAGCTTCCTGCTTAAATTCAACTTCGCCTTCTTCACTCACTAGTAACAGAGTCTTTTCGTTTTCACAAAAATCTGTTCCTAATACTGTATCAGCAATAAATGAAGACTTACCACTATCTAAAAATCCTGTAAAAACATATACACGTGTAACCATTATTGAACTCCAAACAATTCTTTAACTTTATCCTCTAATAAATCTTTACCAATAACACAAAGTCTACCAGTATAATCAGCAGGACCAACTCTAACTTCGTATTCACCAGGTACTAAGTCAAAATGTAACCATTTCTTATCAGGTGTAGGTAAAATACCTTTAGATCTTAATATTTCACCATAGTCATTAGAATTAGCTAATTTATTTAAGATTTCTTTTAATTGATCTTCTGTATAAGTATTGATTGTTTCAATACCTAAGCTTGTAAAGATTTCATCGGCATCATGATGATGGTGATGATGTCCACAGCCACATTCATCATCGTGATGATGGTGATGATGGTGTTCATGTTCATCATGGTCATGATGGTGATGTTCGTGTTCATGATCATGGTGGTGATGATGATGTTCATGTTCGCTTTCAGCTTCTTCCTTTAATAAGATTTCTTTTAATGAATCTTTATTTTCTATAGCTTCTAAGATTGTGTCACCAGTTAATTCATCCCAAGGTGTTGTAATAATATTAGCAGTTGTATTAAGTTCTTTGACAATATTAATAGCATCTTGAAGTTTTTCTTGATCAACATCCTGTGTTCTACTTAAGATAACTGAAGAAGCGTAAGCAATCTGATTATTAAAGAATTCACCAAAATTCTTATGATAAACACGACATTTCTTGGCATCGATAATCGTTACAAAACTATTCAATACTAATTCATCATCATTGACATCTTCAACAGCCTTAATAACATCTGATAACTTACCAACTCCTGAAGGTTCAATCATAATACGATCTGGATGATATTCAGATACGACTTTCTTCAATGCTTCAGCAAAATCACCAACCAATGAACAACAGATACAACCTGAATTCATTTCTGTAATTTCAATACCTGCATCTTGTAAAAATGCACCATCAATACCAATTTCTCCAAATTCATTTTCAATAAGGACAACTTGTTCTGATCCTAAACTTTCTTTAATTAATTTTTTAATAAGTGTTGTTTTTCCAGCTCCTAAGAAGCCAGATATAATATCAACTTTACTCATAAGTATCTACCTTCTTTCATTTGTTCCTATGTATTATATCATTCTTATTTTGATTTTCAAGATTTATGCCCTAATATGAATATAAATATTATTGACAAAAAGGTATATATCTTGACATATAATTTATTCTATTATATACTTAGCTTGCTAAATATTAGCAAGCTAACAATAATGGCACATATATGATATGATGGGGAATTGATACTAAATATAATCATATAGGAAGTGATTTTATGAAGAAAGTTGGTATTATTGGTGGTATGGGATCATTAGCCTCAGCAAATTTGTATGAATTAATTGTTAAAATGACAGATGCTAAAAATGATCAAGAGCAATTAGAATTAGTTATTCATAATTATCCTGCGATTTATGACAGGACAGATTATATTTTAGGTAAAAGTTTTGATAATCCGATTTATCAATTGTTACTATCAGGAAATAATCTGATACAACAGGGATGTAATATTATTGGTATTCCTTGTGTAACAGCACATTATTTTTATGATTTGTTAAAGATTTATTTAAATGTTGATATTATTAATGTGATAGATGAAACAGTGCAATATTTAAAGCGAAAGCATATTTCTAAAGTAGGACTCATGGCAACAGATGGAACAATCCAAACTGGAATATTTCAAAACGAACTCAATAAAAATCATATTGATGTCATTGTCCCAGATGAGCATAATCAAAGAAATGTTATGCATGTGATTTATGATGATGTGAAGAGTGGAAATGATATTACTGTTTCAGCTTTTGATGAAACGTCTACATATTTACAAAATAAAAATGCCCAAGCTATTATATTAGGATGTACAGATTTATCAATTGTAAAAAAAGAGTTGAATTTAGGTTCATATTATGTTGATTGTTTAGAAATATTAAGCTACGCCATTCTTAAAAGCTGTCATAAAGACATCAATTCTAACTATGCATATTTAAATTAAAAGTTAAAGGAGAGAGAAAATATGGAACCATTAAATTATATGTTGTTTAAAACACATCATGCAATACGTCATAAGAATTGGGAACAAATGGAAGTTTTTCATTTATCACCAGGGCAACCAAAAGTTTTAAGATATTTGAATAATCATCCTAATTGCAAATTAAAAGATATAGCACTTAATTGTGATATTGAAAATGCGACGGCAAGTAAAATGGTTAATGCTTTAGAAGATAAGGGCATGTTACAAAGATCTATAGATCCTAGTAATAAAAGAGCATATCAATTGAATATAACAGAATTAGGAATACAATCATTAAAAAAATGGAATGAGCATTGTCTAGAGATAGAAAATATCGCTTTAGATGGTTTTGACAGCGAAGATAAAGAACAATTAAGAAACTATTTATCACGTATTTATACAAATCTAACAGGGAAAGAGATAGATTAGGGGGATTATTATGCTTAAAAGATTATTACCATATGCTTTGAAGTATAAGAAGTATTTTATATTAGCGATTGTATGTATTTTAACAGAAACAGTATTTGAGATGATTATTCCATTTTTAATGGCTGATATGATTGATGTGGGTATTGCTACAGGAAATCAGGCATATATGATAAGACAAGGTGTTATTATGATGCTTTGTGCGATAATAGCTTTTATTTTAGGTAGATTATATGCACGATTTACGGCTATTGCTGGACAAGGCTTTGGGGCTGAACTTAGAAGAGATGAATTTAAAAGAGTGCAAAATTTTTCTTTTAAGAATATGGATCATTTTCAGACGTCATCACTTATTACAAGACTTACAAGTGATGCAACGATTATTCAAAATGCTATTTGTAATGGTATGCGTCCATTTATAAGAGCACCTTTTATGTTTTTAATGTGTTTGATTTTTTCGTTGATGATTAATGTCAGATTATCTTTAATATTTATTATTGTTTCACCAATATTGGCTATTGGTTTATTTCTTATTGTATCCCATGTAGGTCCATTATATAGACTTATGCAATCAAGTATTGATGAAGTTAATACAGTTGTACAGGAAAATCTTAATGCCATAAGAGTTGTGAAATCTTATGTTAAAGAAGGCTATGAAGAGGAAAAGTTTGAAAAAATTAATGAAGAACTAAGACAACATAGTACCGATGCTTTTTCGACACAGGTATTAAATACACCATTATTTCAATATTGCATGTATACAACTATTGTATGTATTTTATATTTTGGTGGACAAATGATTTTTAATGGTGAGATGCAAGTAGGAGAATTAACAGGATTTTTAAGTTATGTTTTACAAATACTGAATTCTTTTATGTTGTTATCAAATGTGTTTTTAATGGTCACTAGATCTATTGCCAGTTGTGAAAGAATTTGTGAAGTTTTGGATGAAACTTCTGATATTGTTGATACAAAATCAACACTTGTGATGCATAAAGGGAATATTACATTTGACCATGTTTATTTTAAATATAAAGATAGTGCTAAGCAATATGTATTAAGCGATATTACTTTGGATATTCCTAGTGGTTCTACAATTGGTATACTTGGAGGTACTGGTAGTGCTAAATCAAGTTTGGTTCAATTGATTCCTAGATTATATGATGTGACAAAAGGTTCCATAACAATTGATGGACATAATGTGAAGGATTATCCATTAACCTATTTAAGAGATAATATCAGTATGGTATTACAAAAAAATACATTATTTAGTGGAACAATTAAAGATAATTTATTGTGGGGCAATAAGGATGCAAGCAATGAAGATATTAAGTGGGCATGTCATGTTTCATGTGTAGATGAATTCATTGATAACTTTTCTCATAAATATGATACAGATTTAGGACAAGGTGGTGTGAATGTTTCTGGCGGTCAAAAACAGAGATTATGTATTGCGAGAGCCTTGCTTAAACATCCTAAAGTATTAATATTAGATGATTCGACTAGTGCAGTTGATACAGCGACCGAAGCAAGCATTAGAGAAGGCTTGGATAGTTTGAAAGAAACAACAAAGATTATCATTGCTCAACGTGTTTCATCAGTGCTCTATGCTGATAAGATAGTGATATTAGATGATGGACATATTGATGAAATTGGGACACATGATGAATTACTAGAACATAATAAAATTTATCAGGATATCTACTATACACAATTGAAAGGAGCGGGATTATAATGGCTAAGAAAGCACAACCTCAAAATATGAGCCAAACATTGCTATTATTTAGAAAATATATTGCACGTCATAAATATGCTCTTACAACCATTACGTTATTAGTAGTGTTAAGTACATGTATTAGTTTATGGGGAACTTATTCTATTAAGACTGTAGTGAATGATTATGTTTTAGGTGGTGATATTGAAGGTTTAATGAGTTTTATTATGTTTATGGCTATTATGTATATTATTGGAGCGACTTCTACTGGTATTTATAAGCAACTAATGAGTCGTACAGCCCAAAAGATTGTCAAAGAAATGCGACAGGACTTATTCAACAAGATGCAAACACTACCGATTCAATATTTTGACAGTCATACTCATGGTGAAATTATGACACATTTTACTAACGATTTAGATACTATTCAAGATGCTTTGAATAATTCCTTTGATATTGTGATTCAAAGTGCCATTACGATTGTAGGAACTATTATCCTTATATTTGTTTTAAGCTGGCAACTATCCATAATTGTTTTGATGAGCATGATACTTATGTATTTTGTGATTCAATATTTATCTAAACGTTCTAAAAAATATTTCAAGTTACAACAAGACGCAATGGGACAATTAAATGGCTTTGTAGAAGAAATGGTATCAGGATTAAAGGTTGTTAAGGTATTTAATCATGAAGATGAAAATATGATAGAGTTTGATCGATATAATGATGCTTTAAGGCAAGCTGGAACAGAAGCTGTTGCAGCGAGTGCTAATACGATTCCTGCCGTTGTTAGTATTTCTTATTTTGCTTATGCGATTGTCACCATTGTTGGTGGATTAATGGCATTGAATGGAACAATAGCTTTAGGGAATTTATCTTCTTATTTGGTTTTTGTTAGACAAACAGCATTACCAATTAATCAATTTACCCAACAATTAAACTTTTTGCTTTCAGCTTTAGCAGGAGCGGAAAGAATTTTTGATATGATGAGTGAAGAGGCAGAAATAGATGAAGGAAATGTAACACTTACAAGAGTCAAGGTATTAGCAGATGGAACACTTCAAGAAAGCAATGAATATACAGGTCAATGGGCTTGGCGTCATCCGCGAAATGATGGCTCCATTGAATTGATTCGTTTAAAAGGTGATGTTCGTTTTCATGATGTTATCTTTGGTTATGAAAAGAATGTTCCAATCTTAAAAAATATTAATTTATTTGCTAAACCAGGGCAAAAGATAGCATTTGTTGGCAGTACAGGAGCCGGCAAAACAACGATTACTAATCTTATTAATCGCTTTTATGACATAGAAAGTGGTTCGATTACATATGATGGTATTGATATAAAACTTATCAAAAAAGATGATCTTAGAAAATCTATATCTATAGTTTTACAGGATACTCATCTATTTACAGGAACAATTGCGGATAATATTCGTTATGGTAAGTTAGATGCTTCTATGGACGAGGTTATAGCAGCTGCAAAGTTAGCTAACGCGCATAGTTTTATTGAACGTTTACCAGATGGCTATGATACAATGCTTTCGAGTGATGGTGCTAATCTATCACAAGGACAACGTCAATTATTGGCGATTGCCAGAGCAGCAATTGCTAATCCGCCTGTTTTAATATTAGATGAAGCCACAAGCTCGATTGATACAAGAACAGAAAAGCTAATTGAACAAGGTGTGGATAGATTAATGGAAAATCGTACAGTGTTTGTGATAGCTCATCGCTTATCAACAGTTAGAAACAGTAATGCCATTATGGTATTGGATCATGGTGAAATTATTGAGAGAGGTAGTCATGATGAACTTATTCATTTAAAACAGCGTTATTACCAACTTTATACAGGTCAATTTGAATTAGATTGAAACAATTTTAAAAAATAGATATCAATTTTTGTTGAATCATGGTATATTTAATTATAAGAAAACAAATTTAATAGATAAATAGAAGGTTTTTATAATTTAAGTGAGGGAGTAGGAAAATGTTTACTTTGATATCTCAAATATTAAAAGATTTTCTGGCTATGTTTTATCAGTATGGTGCTATAACAATTATTTGTGCATTATTAATCATTATTGTTTGGAAAGAGGCAGAAGATACATCTTTTAAAACTATAGGACAAAATCTGATTCAACAATTTAAAGAAAAGAAATGGCAAAGAAGATTTTTATTAGTTATTTATGTTGTTTTAATTTTACAATGTACAATATTTAATCGTGATTTTAATACCAACCCATTAGAAAATGTTTTGGGCAATTGGTGGATTATTAAAGATGGATCAATCAATTATGAGCTCTTTGAAAATATTTTAATTTATATGCCTTTATATCCATTATTAGCTATGAATGGTATTACTAAAGCAATTTCCAGACCAAAGAAATACAAAGGAATATGGATCCCATTTTGTTTATCATTAGTGATTGAACTTATCCAATTATTCTTTAGAATAGATTTATTTCAGATATCTACTATAGTATTTAACACTTTAGGTGGTTTTATTGGTGCTTTAATTTATGACTATCTAAAATTGGCATTAAATAATAAAGTGAAAGAAATTGGGAACGATTGAGGTTCCCAATTTTTATATTATAATTGTAAACCAAATAATTAATAATGGTTGACAATAGTTTTCTTTTATGATAGCTTACTTTCATATGGAGGTAAGTTATGAATAAATTAAAGACTATTGATATGGTACATATTGCTTTATTTTCAGCTTTGATGGCTATTTGTTCATGGATTTCTATCCCTGCAACAATTCCCTTTACCATGCAAACTTTTGGTGTCTTTATGTCTGTTTTATTATTGGGCGGTTACAAAGGAACATTAGCTATTTTGGTATATATATTGTTAGGAGCTATAGGAATACCTGTATTTGCTGGTTTTAGTGGTGGACTAAGTTCTTTGTTTGGAGCTGCAGGTGGGTATATTATTGGTTTTCTATTTTCAGGATTAAGTATGTGGATGATTGAAAAGCATTTTGGAAATAGTCCAATTGTACAAGTAATATCGATGTTAGTGGGATTAATTGTATGTTATGTGTTTGGTACTGTTTGGTTTATGATTGTATATGGTAGTCATAATGTGTTGTTGGTATTAGGATGGTGTGTATTTCCTTTTATTGTTCCTGATTTGTTAAAGATAGCTTTAGCGTTTGTCATGTCTAATCGTCTACAGAAGTTTATCTAATTGTTATTTTTTTAACAAAAATTTGTCAAATTCTGAAAATCTCGCCTCATAATGATGATTTTTTATAATATATCTAGACAAAAATAAATAAATCACATATAATAGTAACACACTTTAGAAGGGGGTAAGTCATAATGACAAATAGAGTATATAACTTTTCAGCAGGTCCATCTATGTTACCTGTACCTGTATTAGAAAAAGTTGCAGATCAAATGTTATCTTATAAAGACACTGGTATGAGTGTTATGGAAATGAGTCACAGATCTGCAGCATATTTAGAAATCTTTAATGAAACGAAAGCATTATTAAAGAAAGTTTTAGATATACCTGATAATTATAAAATTTTATTTATTCAGGGTGGAGCAACTCAACAGTTCTCAACAATTCCATTAAATTTAATGAAAAATGGTAAAGCTGACTATGTTGTAACTGGTCAATTTTCAAAAAAATCCGCAGCCGAAGCTAAAAAGTTTGGTGATGTACACATCGCCTATGATGGTTCAGTCAATAACTTTAAACATATTCCTACACAGGATGAATTAGATATTAGAGAAGATGCTTCATATGTTCATTTATGTGCTAATAACACTATTTTTGGTACTGAATGGAAATATGTACCTGATACAAAAGGTGTTCCAATTGTAGCAGATATGTCATCAAATATTTTATCTAAACCTATTAATGTATCTGATTATGGTATGATTTATGCAGGTGCACAAAAGAATATGGGTATTGCCGGATGCGGTGTAGTTATTGTAAGAGAAGATTTAATCGCTGATCATAAAGAAAATATTCCTGTATTAATGGAATATAATACAATTGCTGATAATGATTCTATGTATAATACACCACCGACATTCTCAATCTATGTATTAGGATTAGTTTTAGAATGGATTGATTCTTTAGGTGGCTTAGAAGTTATGCAAGAAAGAAATGTAAAGAAAGCTCAATTATTATATGATTATTTAGATAGTACTGATTTCTATAAAGCACATAGTGATAAAGATAATAGATCTATCATGAATGTAACATTTACAACTCCTAATAAGAATTTAGATGCTAAATTTGTTAAAGAATCTATTGCAGCAGGTATGACAAACTTAAAGGGTCATAGATCTGTAGGAGGTATTAGAGCTAGTATTTATAATGCAATGCCTTATGAAGGTGTTGAATATTTAGTTGAATTTATGAAGAAATTTGAAGAGGAGAATAAGTAATGTATAACATTAAGTTAATGAATAAGATTTCTCCTGAAGGACTTCAATTATTCGATGATCAATATACTTTAGGAGAAGATATTGAAAACGAAGATGGTATTTTAGTACGTAGTGCCTCTTTACATGAATATGTTTTAAATGATAATTTAAAAGCAATTGCTAGAGCTGGCGCAGGTGTCAACAATATCCCTTTAGATGAATGCAGTGAGCAAGGCATTGTTGTATTTAATACACCAGGTGCAAATGCCAATGCCGTTAAAGAATTGGTTTTATGTGGATTGTTATTATCTTCAAGACGTGTTTTAGAAGGTATTGAATGGACTAAGACATTAAAAGGTAAGATGGATGCTGCGAAATTGGTTGAAAAAGGAAAAAGCCAGTTTGTTGGCCCTGAAATCGAAGGAAAGAAGCTAGGAATTATCGGTTTAGGAGCTATTGGTGTTAATGTAGCCAATGCTGCTATTAAATTAGGTATGGATGTTTATGGTTATGATCCATATATTTCAGTTAATGCTGCTTGGGGATTAAGCAAATGGGCTAAGAATGCACCAACAACTGATATTATCTTTAGCGAATGTGATTATATTACATTACATGCACCTAGCACAAAAGAAACAAAAGGTATTATTAATGCTGAAAGTATCGCTAAGATGAAAGATGGTGTACGTATCTTAAACTTTGCTAGAGCTGATTTAGTGGATTCAGTAGCTGTTTTAGAAGGTGTTAAGTCTGGTAAGATTGCTAAATATGTGACAGATTTCTGTACACCAAATATTATTGATCAAGAAAACATTATTATCATGCCTCACTTAGGTGCATCTACACCTGAATCAGAAGATAATTGTGCAAGAATGGCTGTTAATGAAATGAAAGCTTATTTAGAAGATGGTAATATTATTAATTCAGTTAACTTTCCAATGGTGAATGAACCACGTACAACTAAATATCGTATATGTATTATTCATAAGAATGTTCCTAACATGTTAGCACAATTTGCTTCATTGTTTGCAAATGAACAAATTAATATTGAAAATATGACAAATCGTGCTAAAGGAGATTATGCTTATACAATTCTTGATACAAATGATAAAGTAGATGTAGAAAAATTCCAAGCTTTAGAAAATGTTATTAAAGCAAGAGTGATTGGTTAACCAGGATAAAAATCCTGGTTTTTTTAATTAGCAAAAACTAACTTATATTATTGACAAACATAAAAAAATGGAGTATTATCTTTTTGAAGTTAGGATAAACTAACTTAAAGTTAGCAATTTCTAACCATATAATGACAGTAATTGACTTAGAAAGGGTGATAATTATGCCATTAACATTCGCTACTATAGGTGAAGAAAATACGATTGTAAGAGTCAGTGGTAATGGAGAAACCCGTAGATTTTTAGAAAACCTGGGGTTTATAGCAGGTGCTACAATTACTGTAATGTCAGCTATTGGTGGAAATGTCATTGTTGATATTAAGGGCTCAAGAATAGCTATAAATGAGGATATGGCTCGCCATATCATGATCTAGGAAGGAGATAAAACTTATGAATCTAAGTGAAGCAAGTGTAGGCAGTACTGTTACAGTTGTTAAAATTGATGGTGATGGTGCTTATAAACGCCGTATTATGGATATGGGTATTACTAAAGGAACAAGTTTATATATTAGAAAAGTGGCACCTTTAGGAGATCCAGTAGAAATAACTGTAAGAGGTTACGAATTATCTGTTAGAAAAAATGATGCTCAATGTGTTGAAGTTAAATAGTTGATTGATTTTCAAGGGAGGAAAATGAAAAATGGAAATTAAGATTGCCTTAGCTGGTAACCCTAATTGTGGTAAAACAACCATGTTTAATGCCTTAACTGGTGCTAATCAATATGTTGGTAACTGGCCAGGGGTTACAGTTGAAAAGAAAGAAGGTAAATTAAAGGGGAAGAAAGATGTTATTATTACTGATCTTCCTGGTATTTATTCTCTTTCACCTTATACTTTGGAGGAAGTTGTTAGTAGAGATTATATTTTAAAAGAAAATCCTGATGTTATTGTGGATTTAGTAGATGCAACAAATATTGAAAGAAACTTATATCTAACAACTCAATTAATTGAAACAGGAGTACCTGTTGTTGTTGCTTTGAATATGGCTGATTTATTAGCTAAACGTGATATCAAGATTGATATTGAAAGATTATCAATGGTATTGAATTGTCCTATTATAGAGACATCAGCTTTAAAAGGTACTGGTTTGGATGCTTTAATGGATAAGGCCATTGAAGTGGCAAATCAAAAAGAAGTTGACTTACCTAGAGAAACATTCAATGAAGATATGGAAAAAGCTATCAGCGCTGTTAAAGATGTATTACCATCATCAATCACTGCTGATAAAGCTAGATGGTATGCCGTTAAGTTATTAGAAAACGATAGTAAGATTGTTGAATCCTTATCTATTGATGCTAGTGCTAAAGAAGTTATTGATGCTAATAGAGAAGTCATTGAAACAAAACGTGACGATGATATGGAAAGTATTGTTACTGATGAACGTTATACATTCATTCAAAAGATTATCTCTACAACTGTAAAAAAGAGTGCTGAGAAGTTAACAACTTCTGATAAGATTGATAGAATTGTCACAAATCGTATTTTAGGTATTCCAATCTTCGTAGCTGTTATGTTTGTTGTATATTATATTTCAGTGACGACTGTTGGTACATTAGTTACAGATTGGACAAATGATGTCTTTGTTGTAGCATGTCAAGATGCTGTTGCTGGTGTTTTAACTGCCATTGGAGCTGGAGATCTTGTACAAAGCTTGGTTGTTGATGGTATTGTTGGAGGAGTGGGAACAGTATTAGGTTTCGTGCCTCAGATGGCTATCTTGTTCTTATTCTTATCATTACTTGAAGATTGTGGTTATATGGTGCGTATTGCATTCGTTATGGATAGAGTGTTTAGACACTTTGGATTATCTGGAAAGAGTTTCATTCCACTATTGATTTCTTCTGGATGTGGTGTTCCTGGTATCATGGCTTCTAAGACTATTGAACAGGATAATGATAGACGTTTAACTATTATGACAGCAACATTTGTACCTTGTGGTGCTAAATTACCTGTTATTGCGATGTTAGGTGGAGTTATTACTGCATTTGCTACAGGAAGTTATGAAGCTGGTGGTTTAGTAGCACCTGCAATGTATTTCTTGGGTATCGCTGCAGTATTGGTTTCAGCAATTATGTTAAAGAAGACACAACCATTCTCTGGAAAACCTGCACCTTTCGTTATGGAATTACCTCAATATCACATTCCATCTGCTAAGACAGTATTAATGCATGTATGGGAAAGATTAAAAGGATTCATTATTAAAGCAGGTACAATTTTATTTGTGGCTTGTGCTGTTATGTGGTTCTTATCTACATTTGGATTCGAAGGTGGAACATTCACAATGGTTGAAGATACAGCTAACAGTTTAATGGCTGTTGTTGGTAGTGCCATTGCTCCATTGTTTGCACCTTTAGGATTTGGTGAATGGCAACCAGTTGCTGCTTCAATTTCAGGATTCGTTGCTAAAGAAAATATTGTATCTACGATGGGTATTTTAGCTAATGTTGCAGAAGACTTTGCCGAAGATGAAGTTGTTGTTGCTCAAACTGTTCAATCTTGGTTCCCTACTTCAATTGCAGCATTCTCATTCTTGGTATTCAACTTATTGGATTCTCCATGTTTAGCTGCTATCGCTACTATTGCACAACAAATGCAAGATAGAAGATGGTTCTGGTTTGCAATTTTATTCCAAAATATCTTTGCTTATGTAGTATGCTTAATCATCTATCAAATTGGAACTTTCGTAGTTTATGGTACATTTGGTTTATGGACAGCAATTGCTTTCGTATTATTAGTGGTAATGTTGTTCTTGTTATTTAGACCTGATCCATATAAAGATCAAAAAGTTTATTCTAAGAGATCTGTACAGGCAGACTAATGAATATGTTATAAACTGGATGCTTGTACGCATCCAGTTTTTATTCAAAGGAGATATGATATATGGGTAATATTATTGTTTTAGCTTTAGTATTAGGCTATTGTGGATATATTATTTATAAAGAAATTGATAAGGCTAGACATCCTGATCCTAACTGTAACCATATATGTACAGGATGTACAGGCTGCAGTGATACGAGTAATATCTTTGATCAATATTATGCAGATAAGCACAAAGAGGTAGAATAGATGGGTAATGCTGGTGGATCAATGTTTTGGATGTTTGGCATTGTTATAGTTGTTTATATTGTAGGAATGTCTTTATATCAATTATATTTGTGGGTTAAAAAGAAGTTATCAAAAAGAGGTGAATAGTCATGAATATGGCTGATATTATAGTTTTATTGATTGTTGCAGTATTAATGGTATTTGCTTGTAGAGGGGCTTTAAAGCATTTTAGAGGCGAAGGATCATGTTGCGGTGGAGGAAATACAATAACCTCTGAAAATAAAACATTATCTGGAGAAATATTAGGTAAAAAGGTCGTTAAGATTTCTGGTATGCATTGTGATAATTGCGCAGCTAATGTCAAAAATGCTATCAATGCTATTAATGGTGCAAGTGCTCAGGTTGATTTAGAAAACCAAAGTGCTATTGTAGCTTATGATCGAGAAATTAAAGATAAAGTTATCATCAATGCAATAGAAAAAGCCGGATACAAAGTGATTGCTATCGCATAGCAAAAGGAGTGTTACAAAACACTCCTTTTTATATATTATACTGTCTTTGATTGTAATATTTTTTTTAAGTCAAGGAAGGCAACCAAAATACCTAAAGCCATAACTAATATCGCTATAATTAATTGTAATCCAGATGTTAATAAATCAATTGTTCCTGTAGACATCCAAGCTGATAAAATACTATAAACTGATAATCCTAAAGAACTAATAGTCATAATTAACATAATAGTCATAGGAATATATAACATTTTACCATTTCTACCAGTTACTTTTAGGAAAACTGATAAAGAAATAAGCACCATGGCAGCTAATAATTGATTAGTAGCACCAAATATAGCCCAAACATTACTATATCCACCTAAAGACAATAAATATCCAAAAACTAAAGTCAATATCGTAGCAAAATATTTATTTGTCAGTATCTTATTTAAAGATGATTTATTATTACTTTCTTCTTGAAATAATTCCTGGAATGATAAACGCCCAATTCGAGCAACTGCATCTAATGTACTTAAAGCTAAAGCGGAAACAAACATTGTCATAATACAAATACCATATTCTTGTGGAAAACCTAATTTTGAAATTAAACCAGTCACACCAATCGCAAATTTTGTAAATGGTGTTGCTCCATCGGCTGTTGCTAAAGCTGCAAGTGATGCATTTAATGTACCATCACTAGCTAAAGAAGATAGTGAGCCGACCACTACAATAACTAAAATAGCTAATAATGATTCTAATAACATGGAACCATATCCTACTTGTAACATATCTTTTTCGTTGGATATTTGTTTACTGCTTGTTTCTGATGAAACTAGAGAATGGAAACCTGAAACGGCACCACAAGCAATCGTTACAAATAAGGTTGGAACCATATAACCACTTGACGTTTCAAAAGACGTAAAAGCAGGTGTTGAAATTGTTGGATTATAAACAAATACACCAATAACAGCGGCAATAATCATACCAATAAACAAAAAAGATGTTAAATAATCACGAGGTTGTTTTAATAACCACATAGGAGTGATAGATGCAAAGAAAATATAAATAAATATAATATAACCCCATGTTGTTTTATCTAAATAAATTGGAAAAGCAATACCTACTACTAGCATTAAAACAATCAATCCGATGCCAATAATAAATTTTACTGTTTCACTTATTTTGTATTTCTTTAAAAAGATTCCAAATGCCATGGCTACAAAAATATATAACATAGAAATAGAAGCAGCAGCACCATTAGAATGAACTGTAGAACCATCTGTGGCAGAGAAACCATTAAATGTTCCTTCAACCATATCAGCAAAAGCAGCAATAACTAAAATTGTAAATAGCCAGCAAAACAGGAAAAACAAACGTCTACCAGTCTTTCCAATATACTCTTCAATAATACCACCAATTGACTTTCCTTGTGATTTTACAGATGCATATAACGCACCAAAATCCTGTACAGCACCAAAGAAAATCCCACCAATAAGGATCCATAAAACCGCTGGTAACCAACCCCATACTAAGGCCATAACTGGACCTGTAACAGGGCCTGCTCCAGCAATAGATGAAAATTGATGTGTAAATACTTCCCATTTTTTGCTTGGAACATAATCGACACCATCTTCTTTTTCAATAGCAGGTGTTTTTGCTTTTTCGTCGATACCCCAAGTACGTACGAGATAACGTCCATACAACAAATAAGCTAAAACCAAAATAATAGCTGCAATAGCTAGTAACAATAATCCGTTCATTTTTATTTTTCCCCCTCAATAAACAAATTACACTAATAAAATAATCTTAAATAAAAAAAGTCAAGCAATATAATAAAAAAATATCTAATTAATAACAAAAAGGCAGCATAACTGCCTTAAAAATATAATTTTCTAAATGTACGATACATTTGTCTTACAGCATTCATATCACTAGGTGTAGAAGATAGGGTAATCAAATAATGTTCATCATCAAAGAAATAAGAATAATAATGTTCCCCTTTGTGAATACAAATACCATAATCCCATAATTTATCAATCATACGTGTATTAATCTTATTATTACTTAATAGTATTTTATTGATTCCTTCAAGATATTTTTTTCTCAATCCAATTTCAGGGTTTTGTTTAATAATATCATTTAGTATCTCATTAGAAGGATTATTTCTTGCCTCTTGTTTTAATATATCTAGGATAATGTCTTTTTGTTCTCCATCGTAATATTCTTTTATATCCCCTTTAATAAGTATAGGATAATAATCTTGTAACTGTATGATATCTAGGAGATTATCATTATCTTGTTGAACACGAGAAATGGTTTGTTCAATATCTTCCATGCGTTCAAACAATTCTTGTAATTTGGAATCAAGATTATCACTTTGATGTTCTAAATGATTAAGAATGTTTTTCTCATCTTCTTTCATTTCATCAAGCTCTTCATGAAGATAACGTGTCTTTAATTTAGCTAAGCTTAATGTGTAATCTTTCTTGGTCATGTAGTCCTGTAAACGTTTAAGAATATTTTGCATATAAGTGATGGTTTTATCATGTTTAGTAGGGGTAATCATCTTGTAATCAAGAGATGAATAAAATATATAAGATGTAGGATACATATTAAGATAATGATATATTTGATTATCTAATTCTTCATTTTCACTATATAATACAAATGCAAATCCTTGAGCTGCAAGAGCCAGTTCATTTTTTAATTTTGGATAGCGCGTATTAACATGATTATTTAAATAAACAATTGGTAAGTCGGGATGCTTTAATTCATGATAAAATGTATCTATATTACTACTAGTTAATTGCAGAGGAGTATCATATTGAAAGAAAGAATGAGGTAATAGATAATCATTTTCAATAAGATATAAAATACAATCTGGTGATTTTAATGGTGATGAACCTTTCGTTGTGATTGTGACATAGAGATCATTAGAAGAAACTTGATAAGTATATTCATAGATGCGGTGATGTTTCATTAATGAAATACCTAGAATATCTTGATTATCAAATGAAAATAAAGTCATTGTATCGATGCGTCGCATTCCTGGTTGAAAGTTGTCATTACTTAAGCAAAGCTGATGCATATTATTTAAAAGATTGATAAATTCCTGTACGTTTGTTTGCTGGTTAAGTTTTAATTTTGTTGATAAATAATTCATACATTCACCTGCTTATTCATTTTAACAATACTTTCTATAATATCTTTACGACGATATATTTCATCATTATCAAGATTACGTAATGCTATTTCTAATAGTTTCATCATATATATGCGATATTCTTCATTATCTTCTTTATTAACTAATAAAGCTTCATAGTTTAATAATTGTGATTTGTTTTTAAGCTCATTATTTAGCTTATTAACATCATCTAATAATTGACATTTTTCCATATACTCTTCTTGTAGCATCTCTAACATCATTTGTTTTTCTTTTATTTCGTTTTCGTAGTATTCTTTAATTTCTATTGTCGATTGTTTGAAATCTTTTTGTTTTTCTTGTAGTTCCATTTCATATAATTGTTGATATGAATTGGAATGATTTTGATTGATACAATAGCTTCTAACGGCATCACTTAAACGATAGGTCAAGCGACTATAACTCTCTTTATAACTTGATTTAAATATTTTTAAAGATTGATGTGGGTATTTTATCATAATAGCACTTTTACAATTGTTTAAACATACAATATGAGCATTACCTGTTAATTGATAAGCTAATTTTTCTGGGTTTAAGCGATAGCGAGGACCTTTTATAATAATGACTGGTAATTCTGTGTTCATTTCTATCATCTGATCTAGATAATAAGGTTTATCACTAATTTTGAATACATCATCTTGAAGGATATAAGGGCTATGAAACAAATCTCTAAAAATACCTGGAATAGATATTTTGTCTATATAAATAGATTGATCAGTAATCTCTTTATAGAACTTAAGATGCAATATATGATCTAAATATAATATTTCTACTGTAAAACGATTAAGCTTTTCATTATCATCTGTCATAAAAGAAATATTTAAACCTCTATCTTTAAAATCTTTAATAATAAGTTCCTTGTGAGGTACTGTATAATAAAAATCATCTTCTCCCTGATAGTGAAGATTGGGCATTTGATTTTTTGTACGTTGTAGCCAGTTTAAATACATCCCAATAAGAATATCTTTATTGAATTCTTCAGTTGTATGTAATAAGGTATAATAACATAACATAGGAATAACCTCCTTTTGACAATCATTATATCATATTTTATCACTATTTGAGTAATTTGGTTAATAATTGTATTGCTAAAGAAATATTATCCCTTGATAAGCCAGAATAATTAATGACTAATGTATATAAGTTACAAGGTTTATGATAAAAGTCAGATAAACATGATATATTGAGACCTATGGCTTTAGCTTTTTCCTTGATTTGTATATCGGATATATTGTTTTGGTACTCTAAGAGAAAATGGAGGCCTGCATTTTCTTTTTTTATTTTAATAGAATCATAGATATCACTTTGTCTAAGGGCATCTAAAAAATCATCTCTTAATAACTTATAATAATGGCGCATACGATTAATATGCTTTTCAAAATATCCTTGTTTTATAAATTCTGCTACTACTATTTGTTCAAAGCTTGAAACACTACAAGCATAGAATCCAAGTTTCTGTTGAAATAATGACATTAATGATTTCGGTAAAATCATATAGCTCATACGAAAAGAAGGTGATAGTGTTTTAGAAAATGTGTTCATATAGATAACACGATCATGTTGATCAATTTGATATAAAGGAGATAATGGCTTACCACGCAAACGAAATTCACTATCATAATCATCTTCAATAATATATCCTTGATGCTCGTTGGCCCATTTTAATAAATCTAGACGTCGTTGAATAGGCATAGTAATCCCTGTGGGAAAATGATGAGCTGGGGATATATGAACTATTTTAGCTGAGGAATGTTGCAATGGTTCAAGCATAATTCCGTATTTATCTAAAGGAATATAGTGATAATGAATATGATTGATATCATAAACTTTACTGATACTTGTATGCCCTGGATCTTCTAGAGCATAAATAACATCATGACCTAACAATTGAATAAGTAAATTATATAAATATTCACTACCAGCACCAATAATTATTTGATTGGGTGGGACATTCATCCCATTAAAATCATATAGATGCTTAGATATTGCTTCTCGTAGTTGTAAACAGCCTAATTGGGGTGGGCGTACTAACAATGATGTATCTTGGCTAGATAATACTTGTCGCATTAACTTAGAATAGGTAGAAAAAGGGAAGTGTTCAGCTACTGAATTTGTTTTCAAATCAATGCGATATTGCTCAGCTTTTGTGTCTTCTATATAAGTTTTTTCAATAACTGGTTTATCAGGAAATTCTAAAGGACTTACATAATATCCTTTTTTTTCTATAGCATAAATAAAACCTTCTAATAATAATTGATTATAAGCATTTTCAACAGTAATAAGACTAACATCCAAATTTTTAGCGAATGTTCTTTTGGAAGGTAGTTTTTCATTGGGCTGCAATTTTTGATTAATAATATCATTTCTAATATTTTCATAAAGATATAAATACATAGGTTTGTGTAGATTTTCAGGAAATGTATATGTTAACATGGAATCACCTCTTTATCATTATAACAAATCTGGTCTTATAAAAAAATATAAAACTGGATATTTTAATATAACCAATATGAGTATATACTATTTATCATATAGAAAGGGGAAATCAATATGAATAAAAAAGTATTAAGAATATGTGTTATTGGACTAATGGCAGCATTATGTTATATAGCCTTTACATTTTTACAAATTAAAATACCAACACCAGCAGAATATACATCATTTCATTTAGGTAATACCTTTGATGTTTTAGCGGCATTATTATTAGGAGGTTTATATGGTGGAATAGCTGGGGCTATAGGTATGGGTATTGGGGATTTGTTGGATCCTGCATATGTCATTGTTGCTCCAAAGACAATTATATTGAAGTTAGGTATTGGTGTTGTGACAGGTTTAGTGGCACATAGCATTTTTCATATTCAAAAGTTAGAAGGTAGAAAGTTAGTTGTAGCAGTAATTGTATCAACTGCTGCAGGTATGCTGTTTAATGTGATAGGAGAACCAATTATTTCATATTTCTATTATATGTTTATTTTAGGAGCAACGGATAAAGCTGCTGCAACATTAGCTTCATGGAATGCTATTACGACATCAGTGAATGCCATATTGGCTGTGGTTATATCATCAGCATTATATTTAGCAATTGCTCCTAGATTGAAACGTAATGGTGTACTAAAACAATTAGCACCTAAAGATAATGACTAATGGATTGAATTCCATTAGTTTTTTTGTTATAATGATTGTGCTGCCGGAATAGCTCCAATCGGTAGAGCAGGTCACTCGTAATGATCAGGTTGCAGGTTCAAGTCCCGTTTCCGGCATAAAGAAAAACACTTGATTAATTCAGGTGTTTTTTATTTATGCAATCATTTCTTGTGTATATGGCAAAGCATATAATGTATCAGGATCAATGTCTAAACAGTCATATTCGTTCCTGTTACCTTTTATATCCCACGCAAGAGTATCATTCATGACTGTACATGTATTAAGAAAAATTTGAATATCTTTTAATGGTGCAAAAACTTCTTTGTCTAATAAATGAGAAGCATCATAACATACAATTTTTCCATCTTCAAAATAGACATATACTGTGTAATCCTCACTAGGTATAACTTGAACAACTTTTGGAAACATATAAACACCTCATTTCTATATTAAAGGGTTAATACGATTTAATGGTTTTCCATCTTTGGATAATTCCCAATTTTGCATTAACTCATCTAATATTATTACTATAGCAATTTTATATGAAAAATCAATGTTAACAATTTATAAAATTGTCTGAAAAGGGATAAGTCATAAGAGAAATACTTAATGGCAATTCATTGAAGTGAGGTAAAAAAAGGTGTATAATTGTAATTGGAAATATTACAATTAAAGTTAAAGAATATGAAAATAATAAATAATGGGGAATTAAGTATTAAAGGAGGAGTTCAAATGAAAGATGAATATAGGCAGTTAAAAGAGTATATGGACCAAAGTAGTAGAACTGTTGTTGTAAGCGGTGCAGGTATTTCTTATCTTTATGGTATGCGTAGATTAAAACAAAGTGTTGGTATGATGAATGCAAGACGTGTATTTTCTCCTTCATATGTAAAAAAGAATCCTGAGAAGTTTTATGCTATTATGAAAGATGCTTTCTTAGATGCAACGTTTGTTAAAGGACCAAGTATTGTTCATAAGCAGCTTGCTAAATTGGAAAGTCAAGGGAAGATTTATGGTATTGTGACGCAAAATATGGATTGTTTGCATACTGTTGCTGGATCAAAGAATGTTGTAGAGTTTCAAGGAAGTTTTAGAGATAATATATGTATTGATTGTGGTGAACGTTATGATGATTATAACATATGGAATCAAGGACATATGCCTTATTGTCCAAAATGCGGTTCGCCTATCATGCCTGCTAGTTTTAGTGGTGTAAAAAATGATAGTATGAGTAAAGCTATTGATATGATATCAAAAGCAGATTTAATAATTGTTGTAGGAACAACGGGTTTTCGTAGTGATGAATATTTGAGTCGTATGAATCCAAATACGAAGCTTGTGCAAATTAATTTATCAGAAACAGCGTTTGATTCTATGGCAGATTTAAATATTAGAGCAGATGCTGGTGAAGTTTTTGCTGCTATATTAGATGAGTAGGATATTCATTTATGAGATTTTTTAAAGGAGGTCGTGGCATGGATAAAATACAACAATTAGCTGATTATATTGATCATAGTCATCATATTGTGGCACTTACTGGAGCTGGCATTTCAGTAGCTGGTGGTGGTGTAACATATGGACAGATGGTTTTTTCTAATGGTTTAAGAAGAGTTGGTAGAAGTACTAAAGATTTTTTGCCTACTTATTTAGATAATATGTTTAGTTATAATCCAAGTTTTAGTCATTATGTATTAACTGATTTAGAAAAAGAGGGTAAACTCATCTAATATTATTACTATAGCAATTTTATATGAAAAATCAATGTTAACAA
>JAJQEL010000023.1:31065-36702 GCA_021201655.1 Erysipelotrichaceae bacterium
TTTTCTAATGGTTTAAGAAGAGTTGGTAGAAGTACTAAAGATTTTTTGCCTACTTTTATAGATGATATGTTTAGTTATAATCCAAGTTTTAGTCATTATGCTTTAGCTGATTTAGAAAAAGAGGGTAAACTCATTGGGATTATTACGACTAATGTTGATTGTATGCATACAATAGCTGGAACAAAGAATGTGGCGGAAATTCAAGGCAGTCTGCAAGTCAATTGTTGTGAACATTGTGGATGTCATTATGACAGTTATGAAATCTGGAAAAAAGAGGAACTTCCTGTATGTGAAAAATGCGGAGGGCAGATTATGCCATGGCCACTTTATAGTGATATTAGTCTTTGGCAGAGAGATGTTCAAAAAGCTAGAAATTGGATTTCTAAGGCTGATTTAATTCTAGCAATAGGAACGCATGGTTATTTTTCTGATTGTTTTTGGAATTATCGAAGAGCTGATGCTGTTATTGTTCAGATTAATCCAGGACATACTGGTTTTGATAGTATTGCTAAAATTAATATTAAAGAAGAATGTGATAAAGTATTTAAGCAATTACAGGAAATACGTATTAAATAGGTTGGTGAATTTTTATGCTATCTAAAAGAAATAACGGCGATAAAATACAGCAGTTATATCATTATATTGAACAAAGTCATAGCATTGTTGCAATAACTGGTGCTGGTATTTCTGTTGGCGCAGGAGGTATAACGTATCGACAACTCTCTAAAAGAATTCATGGTGGAGGTCTTCGTCAGAGTAATGATCCAAAGAAAATGTATGATTCGTTTTTTCATGATTATCTTGATGCTATGTTTCGTTATCAGCCAAGTTTTAGTCATTATGCTTTAGCTGATTTAGAAAAAGCAGGAAAAATCATAGGAATCATCACGACGAATGAAGACTGTAAGCATACAATGGCGGGATCAAAGAATGTTGCGGAGATTCAAGGTGGTTTTCAAGTCAATCGTTGTTGTAAATGTGGTCGCCATTATGATGGTTATGAGATTTGGAATCAGCCACTTGATAAAATGCCCCAATGTGAAAGCTGTGGTGGAATTATTTTACCTTATGAACTATATAGTGGTATTGGTTTGTATGAAGAGGCCGTTATTAAGGCACAAGAATGGATTTCTCAAGCTGATATGTTGCTTGTTATAGGAACAAATGGTTATTATGGTGGTGCCTATTGGAATTATCGCAGAAGAGATGCCATTATTGTTCAAATTAATCCTGAACATACTGGTTTTGATAGTGTTGCTGATTTAAATATTAGAGATGAATGTGACAAAGTGTTTAAGCAATTACAAGAAAGGTATGAAAACAATGGCTGAACAAGAATTAGCGGAAGAAGAAAAATTAAAACAACTTGCACAAAAAATGCAAGAAGCTGAATATAAAGGACTTAGTGAAGAAGAAATCAAGGAAAAAGAAAAGCAAAAAGAAATGCGTAGACAGAGAAATATTCAAATATTAGAAGATACTTTAAATATTATAGAACAAGATAGTTACACAAAAGATACTCAAGAAGTACCATTACATTTAAGTTATGAAGATATGAAGAAAATACAGGTATTTTTACCTGATGATATTGAATTATTATCAAAATGCAAAATGAAGGAAAATAATGTGAACTGTACTTACAGTTGTGAAAATATCGATGCTCTTACACTCGCTAACAATAAAAGTCAAAATTTAGATAATAATGATAAAGTATTAGTTTTAAATCTAGCTAGTGCAACGGAACCTGGTGGTCGCACTAGAAAAGGGGCTAATGCTCAAGAAGAAAATCTTTGTCAACGAACATCATTATTAATATCTTTGGAAAGTGATGAAGCTAAAAGATATTATGAATATAATAAAGCATTAAAGACACGAATGGGGTCAGATGCTATTATGGTATCACCTCATGTAGAGGTTATCAAAGATACTTCATTTGAACCACTTGATGAACCATTTGAAATAGCTGTTATGAGTTGTGGTGCACCTATGATACGTTTAGGACTAGAAGGCAAATCACAACAAGAATATGAAGCATTGCTTTATAAACGTATTCAAGGTATGTTAGTAGTTGCTGCTTCGCAAAATTATCATCACTTGATTCTTGGAGCTTTTGGATGTGGTGTTTATGGTAATGATGCAGCTGTTGTTTCTGATATGTTTTATAAGGCTATTCAGGATTTCAATTGCAATCAAATATTTGATTCTATTGATTTTGCGGTTTTATGTAATCCTAAAAAAGATTACAATTATCAAGAATTTTGTCGAAATTTTTCCCATATATAAAAGCACTTGATAGATTCATCAAGTGCTTTTACTTTGTATAAGAAATTTTGTCTTATGCAAAATCTGTTCTTACATAACGAACACGACCGATAATTTTTACAGGAAGCTCCATAACTTCTTCAGGCGTAAAAAATTTTGTATCATACTTAGGATTAGAAGCTTCTAAGATCATGAGATCTTTTTTGAAATAAACCTTTTTGATTGTTGCTTCATCACCAATCATGACAATCGCAATACTGCCTGAACTTACTTCATCGCATTGTTGCACATAAACAAGATCACCTTTAAAAATATGAGATCCTTCCATAGAATCACCTGTAACTCTTAAAAAGTAATCACCTTTTCGAGCATCAACTGGACCAACTTCTACATAACCTTCAAGCTTTTGATCAGCCCATAAATCATATCCAGCCTTAACCTTACCAAGGATTGGCTTTAATCTATTACCTTGATTAAGAGCCATCTCTACATCACAATCCAATAGCTTAGATAGACTTTCAAGATTTCTACGCTTTAATAGTGTGCTTTCGCCCGTAATCCAACGATAATAAGTAGATAAGGATACACCAGCCTTTTTAGCCATTTGTTCACGAGATAAATGATTTTGAGCTTCATATTGTAATAATAAATTTTTTAGTTCCATTTTCATCACCTAACTATAGGATATCAAATATTTAAAAACTTTGCAAATAAAAAAAGCGCGCATTTTTAAAAAATTCCCAAATCCTACTTGAATCATCTGCCTTAAAATATATAAAATAATAATACGAGGTGATAACATGGAAGATAAAGTTTATTTATGTATTGATTTAAAATCATTTTATGCTTCTGTTGAATGTGTCGAAAGAGGATTAGATCCCTTTAAAATCAATTTAGTAGTTGCTGATCCATCGCGTGGCGGAGAAGCAATCACATTAGCAGCCTCGCCTGCTATTAAGAAATTAGGGGTATCAAGTAGAGGACGTATTTATCAAATTCCTAAGGATATAGAATATATTATCGCAACACCACGCATGACATTATATATGCAATATGCTGCTAAAATTTATTCGATCTTTTTAAAATATATATCTTGTGATGATATTCATGTTTATTCTATAGATGAATCATTTTTGGATATTACAAGTTACTTATCTTTATATCAAATGACACCTAAGCAATTAGCAAGGGCTATCTTAGATGATATTATGATAGAAACTGGTATTACAGCAACAGTTGGTATTGGTAGTAATTTGTTTTTAACAAAAGTGGCTTTAGATATTGAAGCAAAACATACAGCAGATAATATGGCTTATTTGGATGAAGACATTTATAAGCAGACCTTATGGCATCATCAGCCTTTAACAGATTTTTGGATGGTAGGGCCAGGAACTATGAGACGTTTAAATGCTATAGGAATATTGGATATGTATGGGGTAGCTCATGCCAATGAGAAGCTATTATATAAGATATTTGGTGTTAATGCCCAATATTTGATTGATCATGCCTGGGGCAAGGAACCTGTAACAATTGCTGATATTAAGGCTTATCAGCCATTGAGTAATTCTATTTCTAATTGCCAAGTATTATTTGAAGATTATAATTATCAGGATGCTTATTTGGTAATGAAGGAAATGGTTGATTTGAATGTATTAACTTTAGTGGAAAGACATTTAGTAACAGATCATATTTCTTTATACATTGGTTATTCTAAAAATATTATTAAGCCATCAAGAGGTAGTAAGAAAATAACAATTACTACTAATTCAAAAAAACTACTTATAGAGGAATTTAAATATTTATTTAAACGTATTGTCAATCCTGACTATCCTATTCGCCAAATAGGTATTAGCTTTGGCAACGTCAAAGATGAACTTTATGAGCAATTTAATCTATTTACTGATATCGAAGATATCGAAAAAGAAAAGAGAGTTCAGCAGGCAATTATTAATATTAAACATAAATACGGAAAGAATGCTGTATTAAAAGGTATGAACTTCTATGATAAAGCAACCACTAAGAAACGTAATACTTTAATAGGTGGTCACAATGCCTAGAAAAGCTCCACGTGCTCAAATGTTTCAACCTTATGATGCATTGGTAGGATTTAGAGATCTGATTAAGGAACAGGAAAAAGTGGTTGTTGATCATAAAGAATTATCTGAATATGAATGTGAAATACTTAATCAAACAGTTTATCAGATTAAAACAGGAATGATGATTAGGGTTGTTTATCATCATAAAGGTGAATATATTCAACTAGAAGGAAAAGTATCAAAGATTAACTTTGATACGAAGATGATACAGATTGTTAAAACAAGATTAAATCTACAGGATTTGGTAGAAATTGAGCTATTATAAATTGAGTCTTTTGCAATATGTGTTACAATAAATAGCGAAAGAAGGGATTTTATGAAGATATATAGCAGATTGAACGAAATTCCTCAAGGTAATGCTCATTCTGACATTATTGATGGTTGTGTGGCATTGGAAGGCGGAGCTCTAAGAGGTTTATATACAGCAGGGGTTTTAGATGAATTAATGCTAAATAACATCAATATGAAAGATACAATAGGTATTTCTGCTGGAGCTATTAATGCTGTTGGCTATCACGAGGGAATGATAGGAGAAACAGCAAGATTTATTTTGACAAATCGCTTTGATTCAAGATATTTAGGCCTTCAGGCACTAAAGAATAATAAAGGGATTTTTGGCTTTGATTTTATTTTTGCAGGAATGCAAAAATATGATCATCCTTTGTTTTCGAATCCTAACAGGCATTTTATCACTATTGCTACAAGTTTAGACACAGGAGAACATGTAGCTTTTCAGGATAATGAATGTGATGATATCTTTCAAGCAATTCGTGCCAGTGCTAGTATGCCCATATTATCAAAGAAAGTAATGGTGGATGGGAAACCTTATTTGGATGGTGGCTGTTATGTCAGTATTCCTATTGATTTTGCTTTGAAACACTCATATAACAAGATTATTGTTGTCAGAACGAGGGATAAGAATTACCGCAAGTCATTAGATATGGGTAAAACTGAACAAATTGAAAAATTATTATATCACCGATATCCTAATTTTTTAAATAGTTTACTAACAAGTAATAAGCGTTATAATGGATTGTGTGATATACTTAATCAGTTAGAAAAACAAGGTGTTATATATGTTATTGCTCCTAATCAAGAAGTAACTGTATCACGTGTAGAAAAGGATTTAGAAAAACTAGGAGATTTGTATGAACTTGGTAGAAGTGATGTTAGAAATCAACTCAATCAAATTAAAGCGTATTTAAAAACATCAGTATAAAACTGATGTGATATGATTCTCTAAAGTGAACAAAATAAATAATTAAAAGTTCACTAAGGA